>JANLSI010000287.1:0-1953 GCA_031362345.1 Pseudomonadota bacterium | reverse complement strand
GACCACCGGTAGGCCCGGCCCGGTGGTGGTCGACGTGCCCAAGGACGTCACCGCCAACGTCACTGAATATAACTATCCGGCGTCGATCGAGATGCGCTCCTACAAGCCGAACTTGAAGGGCCATCCGGGCCAGATCAAGCGCGCTGCGCAACTGCTCGCGACCGCCACCCAGCCGATGATCTACAGCGGTGGCGGCGTGGTGCTCGACAATGCCTCGGCAGAATTGACGCAGTTCGCGCGTCTGCTCGGTTATCCGGTCACTAACACCCTGATGGGCCTCGGCGCCTATCCCGGCACCGATCCGCAGTTCATCGGCATGCTCGGCATGCACGGCACCTATGAAGCCAATATGGCCATGCATCATTGCGATGTGTTGTGTGCCATCGGTGCGCGTTTCGACGATCGTGTGACCGGTGATCTGGCCAAGTTCTGCCCTGCGGCCAAGATCATCCACATCGATATCGATCCGGCCTCGATTGCCAAGAACGTGCCGGTCGATGTGCCCATCGTGGGCAGTGTTGGTCATGTGTTGCGCGATCTGATTGAAGTGCTGCAAGCGAACGGACAGAAGCCGGTCGACCGCGCTAGCGACCCATGGTGGCAGCAGATCGGCGCATGGCGGGGTCTCGATTGTCTGCGTTTCGATAAGAACAGCGACAAGATCAAACCCCAGGGCGTGATACAGCAGCTCTACCACATCACCAAGGGCGACGCCTACATCACCTCCGATGTCGGCCAGCACCAGATGTGGGCTGCGCAATACTATCCCTTCGACAAGCCGCGTCGCTGGATCAACTCCGGCGGTCTCGGCACCATGGGCTTCGGTATGCCGGCGGCGATGGGCGTGCAGCTCGCCTTCCCGGCGGCGACGGTCGCCTGCGTCACTGGCGAGGCCAGCTTTGTGATGTGCGTGCAGGAACTTTCGACCTGCCTGCAATACGGGCTGCCGATCAAGATAGTGAGTCTGAACAACCGTTATATGGGTATGGTGCGGCAGTGGCAGGAGTTCTTCTACGATCGCCGCTACTCCCATTCCTACATGGAATCGCTGCCGGATTTCGTCAAGCTCGCCGAGGCCTTTGGCCATGTCGGCATGCGCATCGAGAAGCCGGGTGACGTCGAGGGTGCATTCAAGGAAGCCTTCGCGATGAAGGATCGCCTGGTGCTGAT
This sequence comes from Pseudomonadota bacterium, assembly GCA_031362345.1. Lineage (GTDB taxonomy): Bacteria > Pseudomonadota > Gammaproteobacteria > JADJYF01. The sequence continues at coordinate 783 of JANLSI010000287.1, read as the reverse complement.
GGATTTCATCACCGACCAGACCGAGAACGTCTACCCCATGATCGCCGCCGGCAAGGGTCATCACGAGATGCATCTCTCACCCACCGAGCGCGACCTACCGGTCGAGCGCGAACTGGCTTGAGGGCGAGGCGAACATGAACGAAAGGCACACCATTTCCATTCTGCTCGAGAACGCCGCTGGCGCCTTGTCGCGCGTCGCCGGTCTGTTTTCGGCGCGCGCCTACAACATCGAATCGCTGGCGGTGGCGCCGACCGAAGACCCGAGTGTGTCGCGCATGACAGTCGTGACCAGCGGCTCGCCGCAGATCATCGAACAGATCACCAAGCAGCTGAATAAGCTGGTGGACGTCATCAAGCTGGTCGATCTGAACGAGGGCCCACACATCGCGCGCGAGCTGATGCTGGTCAAGGTGCGTGCCGCGAGTCCCGACCATCGCGCCGAGATGAAACGCCTGGCCGACATCTTCGCCGCCGCCGTGGTCGATGTTACCGATATCAGCTTCACCCTTGAGCTGAGCGGCTCGTCGCAGCGTCTCGACGACTTCGTTGAAGCGGTCGGCGCGCGCCACGTGATGGAAATGGCGCGCTCCGGCGTGCTTGGCCTGCTGAAGGGTAGCAAGGCGCTGAAAGCCTGACGGCACGCTACGCTGCCGCCGGCCCGCAATCGACATTCAAACCTACTGACGTAAGACAGGAACGCAAGCATGGCAATGAACATCTATTACGACAAAGACGCCGATCTTTCGCTTATCCAGGCGCGCAAGGTCGCCATCATCGGCTACG
>JANLSI010000225.1:0-4156 GCA_031362345.1 Pseudomonadota bacterium | reverse complement strand
GCCGGAATCGCGATCGAGACCGAGCGTCAACTGCGTCAGATCGTTGGAGCCGATGGAAAAGCCATCGAAGTGCGCGAGGAATTCGTCCGCCAGCAAGGCATTCGACGGCAGTTCGCACATCATGATGATGCGCAGGCCATGTAGGCCGCGACGCAGACCGTTGGCGGCCAGTAGATCCACCACTTCGGCCGCCTCGCTCACGGTGCGCACGAAGGGCACCATGACCTCGACATTGGTCAGGCCCATCTGCTCGCGCACATAGCGCAAGGCCTCGCATTCCATTTCGAAGCACGGCTTGAAGGAATCTGCCACATAGCGCGATGCGCCACGGAAACCCAGCATCGGGTTCTCTTCGTGGGGCTCATAGCGTGAACCACCGATCAGATTGGCATATTCGTTAGATTTGAAGTCCGACAGCCGCACGATCACCGGCTGCGGCGCAAACGCTGCGGCGATGGTTGCGATACCTTCGATCAAACGCTGCACGAAAAACTCGCGCGGGCTCGGATAGGCCGCGATCAAGGGCGCAATCGTCGCTTTGAGATCATCCGGCAGCGTTGCGTATTCGAGCAGTGCGCGCGGATGGATGCCAATCATGCGGTTGATGATGAATTCGAGCCGCGCCAGGCCCACACCGCGATGGGGCAGGCTCGCAAACGCGAACGCGCGGTCGGGATTACCGACGTTCATCATGATCTTGACCTTGAGCTCGGGCATCGCGTTCAAGGCGATTTCTTCGCGTGTGAAAGGCAAGGCGCCGCGATACACGAAGCCCGTATCGCCGCCAGCGCAGGACACGGTCACGACTTCGCCGTCGGTCACCCGCTCGGTAGCGTCGCCACAGCCGACAATGGCCGGCACGCCCAGTTCGCGCGCGATGATCGCGGCATGACAGGTACGGCCACCCCGGTTGGTGACGATCGCAGCGGCGCGCTTCATGACCGGTTCCCAGTCGGGATCGGTCATGTCGGTGATCAAGACATCGCCCGGCTTCAGAGCGTCCATCTGCTCGACGCTCGCGATTACACGCGCCATGCCGCTGCCGATTTTCTGGCCGATGGAACGGCCTTCGGCGAGGATTTCACCCTCTTGTTTCAACTCAAAACGTTCGATGACCTGGCCGTTGCGGCTCTGCACGGTCTCGGGCCGCGCCTGCACGATGTAGAGCTGACCGTCATTGCCGTCGCGCGCCCATTCGATATCCATCGGCCGCCCGTAATGCGCTTCGATCGACATCGCGATGCGACCCAGCTCCTCGATTTCCGCGTCACTGATCGAGAAACGCTGACGACGCTCCTCGCTCACTTCCTCGGTGAGCACGCCGTGGGAGCTCTTGCGACCCGCCGATGCGTAAACCATCTGCAGATGCTTGCTACCCAGGGTGCGACGCAGGATGCTGTGCCGACCCGCCGCCAGCGCCGGCTTGTAGACGTAAAATTCATCGGGATTGACCGCGCCCTGAACCACCATCTCGCCCAGCCCATAGCTTGAAGTGATGAACACCACGTCGCGGAAACCAGACTCGGTGTCGAGCGTAAACATCACGCCACTTGCGCCGATGTCGCTGCGCACCATGCGCTGCACACCGGCCGACAAGGCGATCGTGTGATGGTCATAGCCTTGATGCACGCGATAGGAGATCGCGCGATCGTTGAACAGCGAAGCGAACACCTCGCGGATCTTCTTCGTGACCTGCTCAAGACCGACCACGTTCAAAAAGGTCTCTTGCTGGCCGGCGAAGGACGCTTCGGGTAGATCCTCGGCCGTCGCCGACGAGCGCACCGCGACCGAGAACTGACCAGCGGCGGCGGCGCTCATCGTGTTATAGGCCTGCGCGATGGCGCTCTGCAGGCGCGCCGGCAGCGGGGTATCGATGATCCAGGCGCGAATTTCGCGGCCGGCCTTGGTCAGCGCCGAGACATCATCGACGTCAAACGCAGCGAGTCGCTGCTGGATGCGTTTATCGAGGCCCTCGTGGCCGAGGAAATCGCGAAAGGCCTGGGCAGTGGTAGCGAAGCCGCCTGGCACACGCACAGCGGCAGCGTCGAGATGGCGAATCATTTCGCCCAATGAGGCATTCTTGCCACCGACCTTGTCGACATCGTGCATGCCGACGTCCTTGAGAGAGACGATATAATCGTTCATTGCTTCTTCGACTGATTGTTCTCAAAACCCGGCCGCTCGCGCAGGCAATGCCCTCGCCGGCGGCGTGGGGCGGAAATTGTAACCGACACACTGGCCATGCCGAAACTTATGAACCGTCGCGCATTTTTCGTCTCCGACCGCACCGGCATCACGGCCGAAACTCTGGGCGCAAGCCTGCTCACGCAGTTCCCCGATATCGAATTCAAACGCACCAATATCCCCTTCATCACCAATGAACTGGCAGCCCATGCGGCGGTGGCGTCGATCCAGCGCGCGGCGCTCGAGGACCCGCTCGCACCCCTGGTGTTCAGCACGCTCACGGACCCCGTCATCCAAAAAATCATCGCCACCAGCAGCCCGCATTTCTTCGATTTGTTCGGCACCTTTATCGTGCCGCTGGAAACCGCGCTCGGCTGCGAGTCGTCTCATACCGCCGGGCGCATGCATGGCGTATCCGACACCCTGGCCTACGACAAACGCATGCAGGCCTTGAACTTCTCCTTGAGCCATGACGACGGACTGTCGCCGCGCGATCTGAAAGAATCAGACCTAGTCCTGGTCGGGGTGTCGCGCAGTGGCAAGACCCCAACCTGCCTCTATCTCGCCATGCATTATTCGCTTAAGACTGCCAACTATCCGCTCACCGATGATGACTTCGGCTCGACCAAGCTGCCCAAGATCCTGCAGCCGTGCCGAGACAAGCTTTATGGCCTGACGATTGTCCCCGAGCAGCTCAGCCGCATCCGCCGCGAGCGGCGACCGCACGGCGATTACGCCAGCCTGGTGCGCTGCCGCGCCGAGATTGCCAAGGCCGAAGCGCTGTTTCTTACCGAGAACATCCAGTACATCGACACCACCACCGTTTCGATTGAGGAAATCGCCGCGACTATCGTGCGAGACATGGGTCTGCATTGAGATCTATCGCGCCGGCGGCCTGGCCGGCTGTGCGTGTGGTGGCTAGCGGCGGTATCCTTTCTGCGCTTGGTGGCGCGCGGCGGGTAAGAGTCCGAGCTTAGTCCGTAGCAAGTGCTACCGCCCGCGTCGGGAATGCACGCAGCAGCTTGCTGTCCATCGTCACTAGCTTGGTGCCGAGTTTTATCGCCAGTGCAACAAACTCGCAGTCGTATGCCGAGCAATCGCTATCGCGTACAAGTTCAAGTATGGGGAGCGATTCGAGCTCGAACTCCGAACCTGTAAGCAGGCCTTCGGCTTCCCGTTGCAGCTCATGGGCCTGCGCAAAGGTGAGCGATCGTCGCCGCATGTATCCGGCCAGAATATTGCGAAACTCGCTCCGCCACAAAATGGGTAGCGCCCACTCTGGGTCTCGCTCAAACAAGGCTTCAGCCGCCGCTGTGTACTCGCCTGGCAGGTATAGATAGGCCAGCACGTTCGAATCCACCACGATCATGGACGACCTTGACGTTTCAGTATGTCAATGTCGCGCGCCCGAAATTTTCCCGGTTGCAATGCGCCGCGGAGCGCACGCGCGCGCGCCAGCCGCTCGCTGGGGGTCAGCTTAGCCGGCAGCAGTACCGTCTCCAAGCACACCAGCGCCTCGCTGTTCAGGCTGCGCCGATGAGTTTCCGCCGAGGCCTTCAAGCGCGCGTACACATCATCCGGAATGTTTTTAAGCGTCAGTGTTGTAGGCATATCGAGATCCAACCAGAATGGAACCACTATGGTTTCATTTAGCAGACCGGTCAAGCGTTGAGCAAGCGCCCACTCGCGAGCGGGCTCGCCGCTACGCAGCAGATTCACCCTAAGTCCGATAGGCTCCTAGGTAATCGAATGCGCCAATAGATCATCGAAGCGCGCAGCGTCAGATGAGTCCAGCATCTACTTGGCCATGACCTGAGCGGCCGGCGCGACCGGCTTGAACACAAAGCTCAAGGTCCGCCCCAGGCCATAGTCGGCGCGGTAACTGCCGGGCAGCGCTGGGTTCATCTTGCCCAGCGTGCCGGTGATCAGCAGTTGGTCAGCCTGCAGATGCCAACCGTGGGCATAGGCATCG
>JANLSI010000223.1:0-4105 GCA_031362345.1 Pseudomonadota bacterium | reverse complement strand
TACGCCATTTCGCACTCAATCTGGTCAAGCGGCATGCGCCGAAGCTGGGTGTCCGCAAGAAGCGGATCCGCGCCGGCTACAGCGATCTCTTCCGCGAGCAACTGCTGGCCAGCACTGGGATTTAAGTGCGGTTGCCCTGGGGTGAAATTGCGACGCTGTGCGAGGCCGCGAAGGAACGATCGGGCCTGGATTTATTTCAGGGCTACGTTTTCGCCTGACGACGGCGTGTTCCCGCTGAGCCAACGGCAACCGACGCAACGCTATCTCGCGCGCTACGAAATCGAGACCGATGACCTCGCGGTCACCTACCAACGGGTGTTCGAACGTTTGGGCACCACGCAGATGATCGGTTGCGAGGCCTTCGATATGACGTGCCTGCACGCGCCGAGATTCGAGCCTATCGGGCGGCGCATCGTGGCCGCAGCGAAGGGACGGGTAACGGACGCATGAGCGTGGTCATTGCCGTTTCGCCCGTCGTCGCATGCGCACCGGCTCCACGAACGCCCCGCCTCGACTCCCCGTCAACAACCAAATCAACCAGCAACTGGATTAAGACGGCGTCAGGAAGAATGCCGGCGACGTGGCGGGGAGGAGTGGAAGATAAACTGGAGTCGCAGCAACGACGTCGGGAGGCGGTCGCGCGGACCGGGAGTCGCCGGTTGCAGGTCCAGAAACGCGCGACCCCGCCGCAGCGGGATCGCCAGTCGATCAAGAACCGGAACAAATCAGGCGTTGCGGCGCCGCAGAACGCCAAGACCCGCGAAGGCGGACCCAAGCAGCCATACAGCCGGGGGCAGCGGCACTGCGGCCAGCTGGCCGCGGATTATGCCGCCTGGAAAGACGTCCGTGTGCAGGTTGACATAGAAGTTCGACGGGGTGGCATTAATCAGCGCAATCAGAGTGGCGTCTATGCTTTTGTCTTCCCCTGCCATGCCGAAGCTGTTTGGGATCACAAACGAACCAATGACTAACGGCCCGCCGCTGTCCGCGTTCGCACCGAGGTCGTACACGATCGGCCCGGCAACGCCCGCCGGCGCAAAGTGGATGTGCGCAGCCACGGGACTACCAAGCAGGTTGAAACCGGCCAAGGCGAACGTGAGCGTATCGGCGACGTCATCGAAGGTCAGCTGGGCGGAACCTACGGCTGAGGATGCGTTGGGCGGCACCTCCTGGCTACCATCGAGATTGAACGAATAAGTTACTAGGCTAGCGTTTGCGGCGAGCGGCAACGCAACCAGGGCGCACGCTGCGAGCAAAAATGATGCGAATTTCAGTTTCATAGTGAAGCTCCTGCTGGGTAATCGTGACGATTGGCTATTGTGGCGGATCCGGGGATACATTAAGCACATTTTGTTCCAAATAAATTATTTTATTTATTTTCAATTAGTTAAATTCCGCCATGCGGAGCGGATTAACCCCCGAACAGTACAAAATGTAAGAACTGTTGACAGATATTCGTGCCACAGCCGGACTTGACCCTGAAACTCCCCCCACAAAACTTCAGTTTTCATTACAAATCAGCTCGTTAGGTCGATCTTTCCGCTGTGTAAAATTTTATGACACTAACCCCGCCAGGGTCGTCAGCGACGCTGGTCTCCTGCCAACCTGAATGGTAAGTATGCGCGCTCGGCACGGTCCGGAGCTGTAGACGCCGGCAACTTAGAGATTATTGCGCTTCCCGCCAGACTGATTGGCAGCTCTGCGCGGGTCGGCGACCGGCGTAATGTCGAGGTGCAAATCGCCCTGTGCAAAACCGCACGGCGTTTTTGTGCGATATACACGCGGGCCGTTCGGGTCTTGGAGGAGCGGCGACAAAGAAATGAGTAGATGCAGCAGGCCTTGGTCGGCGTTGTAAAGGAATCAATTGCGCGGCGCAGACGACGGGACGTCGCGCGCGAGCTGGGCGTCGATCCCGACAATTTGCGGAAAGTTGTCAGTGAGCAGGGCACCACTGTCCAGGCAAACCAGCTCCACCACCCGGCAGATCGGAAAACCCAAGCCCGGCTTCTGGTTGCGTGGTTGCGGATAGGCGTCCTGATTGTCTTGCGTGTCCGGCAGCGTCACCGTCGTACCGTCGACCAGCCGCACCGGTCGGCCGCGCCAACGCCACGACCTCGGCGCCTGCGCGGTGATGAGTTGCCCGGTGTACTGCACCAGCGTCGATACCATCGCTTGGGGCAAGCGCTGGCGTGCATGGCAATAGGCGCCCGTGTGCGTGCTACACGGCCGCAGGCGCGCGGTTAACCGTTTGACCGCGACCTCGTTCACCGCTTTCTGACACGAGCGATCGGCACTCAGCGTTTGCCCCAGAAACATTGACAGCGTCGCGGTCGGCGGAAACAACCGTTCTCGATGCGCCGGCAACAGCGATCTGACCGTGCTCAACAATGCCGCCCTCGTCAGCAGATCAAAAAACGCATAGGCATCGCTGCTCTCGACCTGATCTCGAACTCGCCTGTGTTGCTGCGCGCGCACGCTGAGCTTACGATGCACCGGGGCTGGCTCCTCGGGTGATGGATGGTTGTGTTGCAACTCCACCTTATCACTCAAGCCAGCCCTTTTTTTGTACCACACATCAATCGCTTAGACTTAAGTAAGTGCCATTCGACTCTGACGTCATTTTGATTGCGCAGATGGGTAGCACCGCTGAAGGTGTGAGTGCAGTAACGCGCCCAGATGATCCAATGGTCGTGCACGTGCATGGCTATTGATGGCGGAGAAGGCAACGACAAATGCGGTTGGCGACCGATGTGGACGGTGCGGCGGCGTTGACCACGTAAACTGTTGCCGGATCACGGCAACCCTAGGTAAATTGGATGCGCGTACTTGTATTAGGTGCAACTGGTTTCGTCGGCCAAGCCCTCATCCGCCGGCTAGTCCGAACCAGTGGCAACCAGGTCATCGGGGCCGGGCGGCGACGACCGCCAGATAACGCCGCTACGGGTGCGGATTATCGAATCTTCAATGGCACCGATCGGGCAGCGCTGATGGAAGCAGCAGCCGGTGTATCGCATATCGTCAACTGTGTTATGGGCCCCGGTGACGTCATGGCGCAGACCACCCGCAACGTGTGCGAGGTGGCGGAGCGCGCGGGTGTCCAGTGCGTCGTCCATTTCAGCAGTAGCGCCGTGTACGGGGCGACGATCGGTTTGATCACGGAGTTGACCCCCACTGCCGACGACACCGATTGGTATGGCGCCGCAAAGATCGCATGCGAAACCATCGTTGCTGACTACATGGAGCGGGGCCCCCGGCATGTCATTCTGCGACCCTCCTGTATCTACGGGCCCGGTTCGGAGCAATGGAGCGGGCGCATCGGTCGCTTGTTGATCGCCCGACGCTTGGGCGATCTCGGCGTCGCCGGCGATGGATGCTGCAATCTGGTGCACATTGATGACGTCTGTGCCGCGGTACAATCCGTCCTGTCACTACCCACTAGCGGGGTTGAAACTTTTCTACTCAGCGGTCCGTCGCTGCCGACCTGGAACGACTACTTCCTGGCCTTTGCCCGCGCCCTGGGTGCGGTGCCCTTGTTGAGATTGCCTGACTGGCGCTTGCGGGTGGAACGCACGCTATTCGCCCCGGCACTGAAGATCAGTGAACGCGGTTTTGCCGCGATGGGCGCCAGGTCGGTCCGTGTGCCGGACCCGATCACGCCGTCGCTGCTGCGCGCGTTTCAACTCGAAGCAAGCTATGACGGCGCCCACGCCGCGCGCGTGCTCGGACTCAGGTGGACGCCGGTTGCGCACGGTTTAGTCGATGCGGCGGCGTGGGTGCGGGGCACCTCAGCATAGAGCTGGCCCCAACCGTGCGCGCCGCTGGCGCGGCATTGCCGTATTAGATCTGATACCGACGCTACTCTGTTGAGTTGCCGGGATTTCAATGTGTCATTGTGGCGCGCCGGAGCCGTCCGCGCCCAAGCGTCGCCCATGACTTGATAAAATGCGCGCCGCGCGCGCGGCCGTTGCGCCCACAGGCGCTGTCCGTTCTGGCGCGCGGGGCGCGACATCATTAAGAGCCGGCCAGGATGTATTTTAGCCATGATGCTTGATTTGCATGATCTGCCGGACCGCCCAACGCTGAGTGCAGATGTCTGCATCGTCGG
>JANLSI010000217.1:0-5006 GCA_031362345.1 Pseudomonadota bacterium | reverse complement strand
GTGACAGCAGCGCTTCGCCGGTGAGCAGCGCCGGATCGATCGGCGTGCCGTCCTCGCGCTCCAGCATCAGCAGTGCGAAGCGCGCCGCGTTCCAGAGCTTGTTGCAGAAGTTGCGATATCCGCCCACGCGTCCGAGATCGAAGCGGATGTCGACGCTCTGGGTTGCGAGAGCGGCGAACGTGAAGCGCAGCGCATCCGTACCGTGGGCCGGAATGCCGTCGGGGAAGGCCTTGCGGGTGGCCTTCTCGATGCCAAAGGCCAGGTGCGGCTGCAGCAGGCCGGTGGTGCGCTTGGCCAGCAGGTCGGGCAGCGTGATGCCGTCGATGATGTCCAGCGGGTCGATGACGTTGCCCTTGGACTTCGACATCTTCTGGCCTTCGGAGTCCCGCACCAGGCCGTGCACGTACACCTCGCGGAACGGCACTTCGCCCATGAACTTGATGCCCAGCATGATCATGCGGGCAACCCAGAAGAAGATGATGTCAAAGCCGGTGACCAGCACGCTGGTGGGGTAGAACGTCGCGAGTTCGGGGGTTTTAGCCGGCCAGCCGAGGGTTGAGAACGGCCACAATGCCGAGGAGAACCAGGTGTCGAGCACGTCGGCGTCCTGGCGCAACGATACCTCTGGCCCCAAGCCGCTACGTACGCGCGCATCGGCTTCGTCGTGACCGACATAAATATTGCCGGCCGCGTCGTACCAGGCTGGGATGCGATGGCCCCACCACAGCTGGCGGCTGATGCACCAGTCCTCGATGTTGCGCATCCATTCAAAATAGGTCTTGGCCCAATTGTCGGGGATGAAACGGATGCGGCCCTCTTCAACCGCAGCGATGGCCGGGTCGGCGAGCGGCTGGATTTTCACGAACCACTGGTCGGTCAGGTAGGGCTCAATGACCGCCTGGGTGCGGTCACCGCGCGGCACCATGAGCTTGTGCGGGTCGGTGCGGACCAACAGCTGCTGGGCTTCGAGTTCTGCCACCACGCGTTTGCGTGCCGCATAACGATCGAGGCCGCGGAAGCGCTGCGGGGCGTTGTCATTGATGGCGGCGTCGTCGGTAAAAATATTGATGATCGGCAGCCCGTGACGCTGGCCAAGCGCGTAATCGTTGAAGTCGTGGGCGGGCGTGATCTTGACGCAGCCCGAGCCGAACGCCGGGTCGACGTAGTCGTCGGCGATGATCGGAATGCTGCGCTCGGTCAGGGGCAGCAAAATATCCTTGCCGATGAAGCGTCGATAGCGGTCGTCAGTGGGGTGAACGGCCACGGCGGTGTCGCCGAGCATGGTCTCGGGGCGGGTAGTGGCGACCACAACATGACCACTGCCGTCGGCGAGCGGGTAGCGCAGGTGCCAGAGGAAGCCATCTTCTTCCTCGGCCACCACTTCCAGATCGGAAATGGCGGTGTGCAGTACCGGGTCCCAGTTGACCAGGCGTTTACCGCGATAGATGAGGCCTTCGCTATAGAGAGAGACGAACACTTCCCGCACGGCGCGCGAGAGCTCGTCATCAAGCGTAAAGCGTTCACGACTCCAGTCCATGGCCGCGCCCATGCGGCGCAGCTGTCTGGTGATAGTACCGCCGGATTTCTCCTTCCATTCCCATACCGCCTCGACGAAGCGTTCGCGGCCGAGGTCGTGACGCGATTGGCCAAGCTCGGCGAGTTGCCGCTCAACCACGATCTGGGTCGCGATACCGGCATGATCGGTGCCGCATTGCCACAGGGTGTTGTCACCACACATGCGGTGATAGCGCGTGAGGGCATCCATCAAGGTGTCCTGAAAGGCATGCCCCATGTGCAGACTGCCGGTCACGTTCGGCGGCGGTAGCGCGATGCAGTAGGGCGCGCCTTGGCCGCTCGGGGAGAAATAACCGGCCTTCTCCCAGGCCTCGTAGCGGCTTTGTTCGAGGGTGCGCGGATCGTAGGTCTTGTCCATCGCCATGGGCTTGTTCACTTCCTTCTCTGCGACCAGCACACGCGGTGGCGGCGCACTCTGGTCGCGTTGCAATTCGGCTTTAAGTTCGGCCACTGCCGCAGCGAGGCCGGCGCTGACCATCAATTTTATTTCCTGGGACAGGCTCGCGAGCTGGGTCTCAAGTCCCGCCCCAGGCGGCGCGATGGCGGGCGCCGGCGCGGCCTGCGGCGGGGCGGTCATGTCGACTTCCTCGACCAGGCGCGGCGGCGGCCGGAGTTCGAGTGGCTCTTCCAGGCGCGGCGGCTTCAAGCCTGCCGGAACGGGTGCTTCCTGCTGCGACACCTCAGCGGCTGACCTTGTGGGTGTTGAGCGGAAAGCCGCGGTCCTGGTAATACCGATAACGGACCCGCGCCGCGCCGCGCGTGCCGTCGTCGTAGCCGGCCGATTCGATCAGGCGGGCGTAACGGCTGGCCAGTTCCGGTACGGGCGGCGCCAGGTTGACCAGCACGTCGGGTTGCAGATTGTCGACCGCCGTGCAGCCGACAAGCACCCGTATTTCAGCTGTTGCTTCGGTGGCCAGCGCATGGGGTACGAAGCTGACGTCCTGGAACTGCCATAAGAGCGCGTCGAAGGCGCGCGCTTGGGCCTCATTTTCACACTGAACGTAGACCCCATGACCTTGCTGCCAGGCTTTCTCGACGATGCGGCACATCATGCGGTCGTGGCCCGCTGCGGAGGGCGGTTCGATGACGTAGAAGTCGACGCGCGTCATCGCTCACGCGCGGTCCGCTCGCGCCAGGATATATTCCAGGAGCAGCGGTAACGGCCGGCCGGAGGCGTATTTGTTCTTGCCGCTGCCCCAGGCCGTGCCGGCGATGTCGAGATGCGCCCAGCGGTAGTCCTTGGTGAAGCGCGCCAGAAAACAAGCCGCAGTGATGGTGCCGGCGTTGCGCCCGCCGACATTGGCCATGTCCGCCACCGGGCTATCGATCTGCTTCTGGTAATCGTCCCACAACGGCAGCCGCCAGGCGCGGTCGCCGCTGCGCTGGCCGGCATTGAGTAACGCCTCGGCCAGTTCGTCGTTGTTGCTCAGCAGTCCGCTGGCATGTTCGCCGAGGGCGACCACGCAAGCGCCGGTCAGGGTCGCGATGTCGATTACCACATCGGGTTCGAAGCGCGCGCTATAGGTCAGGGCGTCACACAGGATGAGACGGCCCTCGGCGTCAGTATTGAGGATCTCGATGGTCTGGCCCGACATGCTGGTGACCACGTCGCTCGGCTTGCTGGCATTGCCATCGGGCATATTCTCGGTGGCCGGCACCACGCCGACGACATTGATGGACGGCGCGATTTCGGCCAGCGCTGCCATCACACCCAGCACGCTGGCCGCGCCGGTCATGTCAAACTTCATTTCGTCCATGGCCGCACCGGGCTTCAGCGAGATACCGCCGGAATCGAAGGTGACGCCCTTGCCGACCAGTACGACGGGCTTGGCGCCGTCCTCACGACCCTTATATTCGAGCGTGATGAGCTTGGCGGGCTGGCGCGAACCGCGCGTTACCGACAGCAGTGCGCCCATGCCGAGCGCTTCCATATCGGCTTCTTCGAGCACGTTGTAGGTGAGCGAGTCATGCTTAGCAGCGAGCGCTTCAGCCTGTTCGGCGAGGTAGCTTGGGGTGCAGTGGTTGGCCGGGCGATTGGCCAGGTCCTTCATGAAATTCATGCCGCTGACCTTGGCCCGCGCTAGGCCAAGCGCGGCGCGGGTAGCGGTCACCGCCTTCTCATCGACCAGCAGGGTGACCCGCGTCAGGCCGTGACTCTCAGGCTTGGACTTGAACTCGGTGTAGCGATAGGTGCTGGCGGCGAAGCAGACCACGTGCTGATCGACCAGCCAGCGCAGGTCGCGACCTTTGACCGTCACCTCGAGCAAGGTGCTTATGGCGTTGCGCAGCGAAGCTGCCTTCAGCGCCTCGACCGCCTTGCTCAGCAGCTTGTGATAATCCTCAGGGCCGACGCCCTCACGCTTGCCGAGACCGACCAGCAGCACACGCTCGGCGTTGATGCCGCTGACATCGGGCAGCAGCAGGCATTCGCCCACTTTGCCGCTCACGTCGCCGCGCGCAACGATACGCGTCAGCGCACCGCGCGAAGCGCGATCGAGATCGACAGCCCGTTCGCTGAGGGCGCGGCCGACGTGCACGCCGACGATGATGCAGGGCGTCTTATGCTTACGCCCTAGCCCGTGCTTGACGGAAAATTCCATAGATTTGCTCGCCGTGAGAAGATTGCGATGGTCGCCGCGGTCAAGCGCCTGTGTCGGCCCCGTGCGGCCGCCTGCGGCGTCGCGGCAGTTTATGCGTTTGCGTGATGAGGCGCAAAGCGCGACGCGAACGGCACATCCAAGCACGCATGCACACAATCGACCCCCATTGCCGCGCAAGCGTGACGTCCGCGTCGCGCTTGCGCCACGCCCGGCACCGGCGTCGCAGACTGATATGAAAATCCTCGATCGCTACATCCGTCGCACCGTCATCGCGACCACTCTGACCGTGCTGATAGTACTGCTCGGTATCTTTTCGTTCTTCAGTTTGCTGGATGAACTCGAAGACCTCGGCCATGGCAGCTATGGTCTGCCGCAGGTAGTGATGGTGGTCTTGCTGCGGCTGCCGGGGCTGGCCTATCAGTTGTTTCCCATCGCCGCCCTGCTGGGCTCCCTGATCGGTCTCGGCGGCATGATGGAACGCAATGAAATCGCGGTCATCCGCTGTGCCGGCGTGGCGCGCGAGCGGCTGGTGTGGTCGGTAATGAAAGCTGGCCTGGTGGTCGTGGTGCTGGCGGTCTTCATCGGTGAATTTGTGTTTCCACCGGCCGAGGGTCAGGCTCGCGAACTGCGCGCCTTGGCGTCTTCGGACCGCTCGTCGTCTAACTCGCAGCACGGATTCTGGGCGCGCGATGGCAATTCCTACATAAATATCCGAGAAATCCTGCCGGGCGAGCACTTCCGCGATATTCGCATTCTGGAGTTCGACGACAGCAATCACCTGCTGCGCTCGACGCGCGCTGAATCGGCGCAGGTGCGCGGCGGTAAATGGCA
>JANLSI010000214.1:0-2927 GCA_031362345.1 Pseudomonadota bacterium | reverse complement strand
CGGCAATACCTCGTGGCGGGTGCTGCGCGTGGAGGCGAGCGGTCTGCGTGTCGAGGACGCGCGTGGCGAGCCGCCCAATATGCCGTTCTGGCTGGGTGAGGCACCCTCGCGCAGCGCCGAACTATCCCGTGCGGTAGCGCGCCTGCGGCAATCAGCTGCGCTGGTCATCGACGCCGGCGACCGCGACGGTGTGCAACTTGCGCGACAACTTGCCGCCATTGGCGGTGTCGGCCCAGTGGCCGCGCGGCAAGCTGCGGACTATCTGCTCACGGGTTATCTCGCCTTGGGCGCGATGCCGACCCAGAACACTTTGGTCATGGAGCGCTTCTTTGACGAGTCGGGCGGCATGCAACTGGTCATTCACTCACCCTTCGGTAGCCGGCTGAACAAGGCCTGGGGGCTGGCGCTGCGCAAGCGCTTTTGCCGCACTTTCAATTTTGAGTTGCAGGCCGCCGCAGTTGAAGATGCGATTGTGCTGTCCTTGGGCGCGGTGCACAGCTTCCCACTGGACGATGTGTGGCGTTATTTGCATGCCGACAGTGTGCGTGATGTGCTGATTCAGGCCGTGCTGACCGCACCGTTATTCACGGTGCGCTGGCGTTGGGTGGCGGCTTGTGCGTTGGCCATCGAACGTTTCCGCGCCGGCAAGAAAGTGCCGCCGCGGCTGCTGCGCATGAATGCGGAGGATCTCGCCGCGCTGGTGTTTCCCGATCAACTGGCGTGTGCCGAGAATCTCGCCGGGCGGCGCGACGTGCCCGACCATCCGCTGGTCAATCAGGTCATTGATGACTGTCTGCATGAGGCCATGGATATCGATGGACTGGAGCAGCTTCTGCGCGACATCGGACAAAGCCGCATCCGGCTGGTAGCGCGCGATCTGACCGAGCCCTCGCCGTTTGCACTACAGGTATTGAACGCCAATCCCTATGCTTTCCTCGACGATGCGCCGCTGGAGGAGCGGCGCACCCAGGCGGTGAACAGTCGCCGCTGGCTAGATGCTTCGACCGCGAGGGATCTGGCGGCACTCGACCCGGCCGCCATTGTGAGGGTGCGCGACGAAGTGTGGCCGAGCGCGCAGAACGTCGAGGAATTGCACGAAGCCTTGTTGTTGCTCGGTTTCGTCTGTGTGCGCGAATTGCCACGCCTCATCGATAAAGCCCACGAACACGGTGATGCTGCGACGCCAGTGCTGGAGGCCTGGCTGGCCACGCTCCACGCGCGCGGTCGCGCCGTGCGTCTTGCCACTGTGCAGGGCGGCTGGCTTGCTACTGAGCGTCGTCATGAGCTGCTTGCCATCCTGCCCGATGCCACCTTCGACATGAGTCCGGCCGCTGTGGCTTATCAACCTGCCGCCGCGAGCAGCCGCGACGACGCCATCAAAGCGCTGGTGCACAGCCGTCTTGAAACGGCCGGCCCGACCACCGCTACGGCGTTGGCGGCGGTATTGCCGTGCGCGCTTGGCGAAGTGCAACAGGCGCTGCTCGCGCTCGAGCAGGGTGGCGTTGCCATGCGTGGGCACTTTACCGACGAATATCTCGACCAGCAGTGGTGCGAGCGGCGTCTGCTGACGCGTATCCATCGTTACACCATCAACCGGCTGCGCCAGGAAATCGAGCCGGTGCCGAACGCTGTTTACCTACGCTTCCTGTGTGAGTGGCAGGCCGTCGCGCCGAGCGCGCGGCTGGAAGGAAGTGCGGGATTGCAGGTGGTGTTGAGTCAGCTGTCCGGCTTCGAAGCGCCGGTCGCGGCGTGGGAGAGCGATATCTTGCCGGCGCGGGTACGCGGTTACGACAGTCGCATGCTTGATGAGGCGATTCGAGCCGGCCGCTACGTGTGGCTGCGTTTGAGTCCCAAACGCAGCAGCGCGCCGCGCCTCGCGGGCACCTTGCGTACCACGCCGGTGAGTCTGGTCGCGCGCAGTGAACTCCACGCATGGCTGGCAGCGGCGGGGCCCGACGACGGCTGTCAGGTGAGCAGCGCGGCGGGGCAGGTGTTAGCGCACATCAGCCAACGCGGCGCGGCCTTCTTTGACGATATCGTCGCCGCCCGTGGCCTGTTACGCAGCCAGGTCGAAAACGCGCTCGACGAATTGGCCGCAGCGGGCCTTATCACCTGCGACAGCTTCGTGGGCCTGCGCGCGCTGACCACGCCGCTCGCACGTCGTAATCCGCTGGGGCGGCGCGCGCGTCGTACGACCCTGGCGGGCATTGAGGATGCTGGTCGCTGGGACCGGCTTGTGCGGCCAGCGCAGGCCGGCGCCGAGGGCGAAGAAGGCTTGAGCGAAGACGCGGTCGAGCTCATCGCGCGCAGCCTGCTGCGACGTTATGGCGTGGTGTTCCGCCGCGTGCTTGAGCGCGAAGCGGCCCTGCCACCGTGGCGTCTGCTGCTGCGTGCCTTGCGTCGTCTGGAATCAGCCGGCGAGATTCGCGGTGGACGCTTCATCGCCGGCGCCACGGGTGAGCAGTTCGCAGCAATCGAGGCGGTCGCGGCCTTGCGCGAGTGTGGCAAGCGAACGGACAGCGCTGGCGTCATCCGCGTGAGCGCGGTAGACCCTTTGAACCTGTTTGGCAGCAGCGCGCCCGGTGCGCGCGTGGCCGCGCACGCGAGCAATCATCTGGCGCTGCTGGCTGGGGAAGTCGTGGCGGTCAAGAGCGGGGCGGACATTCAGTTAGTGAAACCACTTGATACAGCCACCGCCTTACGTGTGCGCACAGCGCTGATCGGCGGGCTGTTGCCGGCGGCGGCGGGTTGGCGTTCGCCTCGACGTCGGTTTTAAACCTGGGCGCGGCGACGCGGCTGCATTTCTGGTCAGACCACAGTCGCGGCGTCGAGCACATCGCTGGTTTACATTGCTGCCATGAAAATTGTCATCGCACCTGACTCCTTCAAGGAAAGCCTGAGCGCAGCGGCAGTGGCAGCTGCGCTGG
>JANLSI010000203.1:0-10693 GCA_031362345.1 Pseudomonadota bacterium | reverse complement strand
GCGGGCCTTTGTATCTGGTGCCCTTGATCGCGGTACCGGTGGTGTTGCTGGTCGGGCTTATTGCGCAGTGGCCGCTGTCGATCGCGACCCGCGCGACCTTGCGCGACTCGGCGCAACGCCATGGGCTCTTGATTGAATCGCTCGAAGGTGCCGAGATGTTGAAGGCGATGCGCGCTGAGGGCTTGATGCTGCGTCGCTACGAGGACTACACCGCACTCGCCGGACTGTCGTCAAACCAGGCGCGAATGATCTCAACCGTGGTCGTGAATTTCTCGGTGCTGGTGCAGCAATTAGTCACCATCGGGGTAGTGATCTGGGGTGTGTTCCTGATCGGCGAAGGCGATCTGACCATCGGCGCGCTGATCGCGTCGGTCATGATTACGGGTCGTGCGCTGGCGCCCTTGCAGACCGTGGCCTCGCTCATGATGCGTTATCAGCACGCGCGGGCCTCCTACAGCACGCTCAATCGCCTCATGAAACAGCCGGTGGAGCGCGCGCCTGGTCAACAGTTCACGCGCCGCGCCGAGATTCGTGGCGAGATAGCCATGCAGGGCGTGCAGTTCGCCTACCCGAATACGTCGGCGGCCTCGTTGCAGGACGTCAATTTCTCCATCGCCGCCGGTGAGCATGTCGCGATCCTCGGCAAGATCGGGTCGGGCAAAAGCACTTTGCTGAGGCTCATCGTCGGACTCTATCAACCGGCCAAAGGCACGGTAGGTATCGACGGCGTCGATCTCGCGCAGTCCGATCCGGCCGATATTCGCGATCACATCGGCTATGTCGCGCAGGACCCGATGCTATTCCTGGGCTCGTTGCGCGACAACATTGCGCTTGGTCGCCCCCACGCGGACGACGCCGAAATCCTGCGTGCCGCCCGTATCGCTGGCATCAGCGCCATGATCGACGGCCATCCGTCCGGTCTCCAGATGAACATCGGCGAGCGCGGTCAGGCGCTCTCCGGTGGCCAGCGGCAAGCGGTCGCGAATGCGCGAGCTTTCCTGGTCGAACCGCGCATTCTGCTACTGGATGAGCCGACCAGTGCGATGGATCACAACGCCGAAGCGAAATACATAGCGACCGTCGCTAGCTATGCGCGGGGGCGGACGATGGTGCTGGTCACCCACAAGCCGAGCATGCTCGCTCTAGTCACGCGCGTTATCGTGATCGATAGTGGGCGCGTGGTAATGGACGGTCCACGTGACGATGTACTACGCCAGCTCACCCGTCCCGCAGAACCCGCGTCGGCGCCGGCTGCGCCGCCGGCGCGGGCCTGACAGGCGGTCGCAACCTATGGCTTCCAAGCGCAATCAAACCCGGGTGGCGAAGGCAGACCTGCCCTTTTTGCGCGCCGCGCGCGCCGCGCAGATCGCCGATTCCCATCCCTTCGCCGGCAGCAGCCTGCTGCTGCTTGTCGCTTTTCTGGTGGTCGCTTTTCTGTGGGCGACTTCAGCCCAGCTCGATGAAGTGACGCGCGGCCAGGGCGCGGTGGTGCCGTCCAGTCGCGAGCAGGTCATCCAGAGTCTGGAGGGCGGCATACTGGCCGAATTATCGGTGCGTGAAGGCGATGTAGTGGACAAGGGTCAGGTGCTGTTGCGCATCGATGACACTCGCTCCGGCGCGTCGCTGCGCGAAGGCCAGGTGAAGAGCCACAGCCTACGCGCGGAGATAGCGCGGTTACAGGCCGAGGCGGGCGGCAGCCGGCCGCAGTTCCCCGCTGATATCGATCCAGTCATCGTCGAACGCGAACGCAAGACCTATATCTCACGGCTGACCGCCGTCGAGGAATCGGCGACATCCCTGAAACGCAATCTTGAGCTGGCGGAAAAGGAACTCACCATGACCGAGCCGATGGTTGCCCGTGGTGCGGTCTCGGAAGTGGAAGTGCTGCGCCTGCAGCGCCAGATCATCGAACTGAAAGGGCAGATTCAAGATCGCCGCAACAGCTTCAAGGCCGAGGCGCGTGGCAAGCAGGCCGAGAAAGAAGCGGAACTGGGCGGCGTGACTGAACTGCTGACCGCGCGCACCGACGAAGTACAGCGTTCGCTAGTGCGCTCGCCTATGCGTGGTACGGTCAAGAACATCAAGGTCACGACCGTCGGCGGTGTGATTGGCCCGGGCCAGGATATCATGGAGATCATCCCCATCGAGGAACGCCTGCTCATCGAGGCCAAGATTCGACCCGCCGACGTTGCCTTTCTGCACGCTGGCCAAGACGCGACCGTCAAACTGACGGCCTACGACTATACGATCTACGGCAGCCTGCGCGGCCACCTCGAACATATCAGCGCCGACACCATCATCGACGAAAACCCTCCGCACGAGCGCTTCTATCGGGTCTATGTGCGTACCGACGCAGCAACGCTGGCCGGCAAGAAGGGCCCTCTGCCCGTCATTTCCGGCATGGTGGCGACGGTGGAAGTGCTGACCGGGCACAAGACCGTGCTCGAATATTTGCTCAAGCCGGTGCTCAAGACACGTGACAATGCGCTACATGAGCGCTGATGGCGGTGCATTACGAGAAGTGGCCGACACCTACGCTTGCAAGGACAATGGAACGTGACGGAATGGGGCACGGCGCGTGGCTGACGGCTTTAATCATGCGCAGAGCAGCCCGGTTGGGGCGGCTGAAAGGTGCTGTCTGGCCGAGTTGCGCCGGCCACGGCACGCGCGTCTCCCCAATCAGTCGCATCGGGGTCTAGCCTATCCGCGATTTTGTGTGCGAGGCATATCATCGGTAGAAAGTGGGATGAGTATGCCAACGAAGAAACGCACGGTCACCGCTCAGGCGGCTGAGATGGGCCCCTGTCGGAGATGCCGGCTAAGCTGATTGAGCAATCGGTGAAGGGGCCGATGAGTCCCACGGACGTGCAGACGCTGTTCTTGTCATCAAAGACGCGCGGTCACATCCCGACTGACGAAGTGGCGATCAAGGTGCTCTGGCTGGCGCTGTTTAACGTGTTGAACCACACACAGCTATCGGTTGACCAGGACGTGATCGAACGACACGGGACATCTGCTCAAACGGGCGCTCGAGACTCGTGACAACGCTCTGCATGAGCGCTGAGCGCAGCGTGAGCTCGGGACGTGTCGCGATCAGTCCCGAACGATCTCGCGGCCAGTAGCAGCGGCGAGCCACGCGACCTGGTGCGCCGCGCTACTTGAGGAAGGAGATGTGACGGGTCGAGAACGTAATCGAACCGTCCAGCTCCCGCCTCTGCAGATATTCGACCGCCTGCGGTTCGTCGATTCCGGCCATCAGGGCGAATTCCGCCGGGCCGCCACGAAATACCTGCTCGCCCATCTGATCGCCGTCCCTGCTTGCCTGTTTTCTGGCGAGTTCAAACGCGAACTCCATGCGCTGGAGTGGTTCGGAGTAGGCCAGCACGATCGCAAGCTCCGAGGTGTTGCGAATGCGCTGGGTGAACACCTTGAACAGCTGCAGCGCCAGCGCTGGGTGCGAATTGAGTTGCGACAGGAATGAAGTCCGATCGAGCGTGATCAGTTCGCAATCGCCCACTGCCGTGGCGGTGGCGGAGCGCGCCAGCTCGTCAATGAGCGCCAATTCGCCGAAGATGCTTCCGCGACCCAGTTGGGCTAGCGTGAGGCTGTCGCTGTGATCCCCCCGGCGCGAAATGCGCACCTCGCCAGACGCCACGATAAAGGCCTCCTCTCCCGTTTCTCCTTCTCGAAAGATCTCTTCGCCGGCCCGAAACACCCAGCGCGTGAAGCTATCTTTGAATGGCGTAAACGGGGTGTCTGGTGTACTGCCATGGGCCCATTGCACGAACCGCTGACTCGTGCCGGCAAGCGGCACGATGTAAGTACCAATTTCCTCGTTCCAGAATTTTTCCTTAAGCTGCGTGAAGCCGAGGCGCCGGTACATGCCGGCCGTTTCGTAGTTGACCACGACCAGCAGGTGGGTGACGTCGTTGAAGCGGGTGATGGTCGCCGCCATGCGAAACATGGACAGAATAACGTCGCGCCGACGTCGCCAGCCGCTGCGGATCGCCAACATACCTGCGCTACCGTAGCGGATCGGCGGGAGCTCTTTGCGCTCGTCGTCAGCGCCGGAGGGAGCGCCGTACTCCTGTTCTGCTGTGCGCTTGTATTCGGAAAAATCGAACAAGTCGTCCGCCGGCATGCCGGCACCGGTTTCTTTGACCAGCCGCATCGCCGCGATCGGTTCCGCGCTCTCGTAAGCGATCACGTGAAAAACGTCGCGCAAGGCATCGAAGCGGTCGACGAGTCGTTTAGTGCGCAACGGTTGGCCGCCAAACTTACCGTCCTCGACGACAAATACTTCATGGCGCAACCACAAGGTGTCGTCGATCTCCGGGCTCGAATTGGCGACCTTTATTTTTATCGGCATCTTTGCGCTTTATCGGGACTGAATCGAGCGAGGCGCCACTTGGCGGGGATTTGTTCCGAGATCACTGAGAAGCGATTAAGTGTATCAGACAAATGACAATTGTTGACATTGCTGCGGGCGCCGCGCGCCTGGGACGTGTGCTGATTTGCGCGGGTATTTCGCCGCCATCATGACTCGCCCATCTTGCGTCGAAAATCGACCGCCACCGCTTTGCGTGTCCGTTCTGCGGATGAGACCGACCGGTGTCTCGTCGGGCGGAGCGGCTGTTACACGACATGGCGCTGCGGCGGGCAAACCTGCCGCACGCCGTCGGAAGTCCGCCATGGCCCGCTCATCGGGCAGGCGGCGGCGCGAATCGACCTGGCTGCGCGCAGATCCAGCTCCGCCCGGCCAGGTTCGACGAAAGATTTCCGCACGTGCTTCCCTCCGTCGGGTGCTCAATGATAGAGCTCGGCCAGCACCCGATGATAGGTTTCAAGAATCTTGTGGCGGCGGATCTTGAGGGAGGGGGTAAGCATTTCGTTCTGGACCGAAAAATGACTATCGGCGATAGCGAATCGGCGGATGCGTTCGTGTATCGCGAGGCGCTTGTTGAGGCGCTGAATGACCTCCTGCATGGTGGCGTTAAAATGTTGGTCCCATGACGCCTCGGCGAGGGAATAGCGCGTGCCGTGGGAGCGATTCCACTCACGAAGAAAGTCCTCGTCGGCGACGATCAAGGCCACCAGATGGGGACGCCTGTCGCCATAGACCATGGCTTGGGTAATTTCTGGTTGCAGCGTGAGAAGACCTTCAATGTACTGCGGGGCAATGTTTTCGCCGCCGGTATTGACGATGATGTCTTTCTTCCGGTCGGTGATATAGAGATGCCCATCCGGGCCGAGACGGCCGATGTCACCAGTATGGAGCCAGCCACCCTCGAGGGCTTTCGCGGTCGCCGTCTCGTCATTGCAATAACCACGCATCACGAGTTCTCCGCGCACGCAAATTTCGCCGTCGTCGGCAATCCGAAGCTCAACTCCGATGAGCGGCGGCCCGACGCTGTCGATTTTGAATGAACTTGGTGGATTGCATGTGATTAAGGGGCTTGCTTCGGTCTGGCCGTAGCCCTGAATCAGTCGAATGTCGAGCGCGGCGAAGAACTCGCCGATCTCGTAATTAAGCGGGGCGCCGCCGGACACCAGAAATTTGAGTCGGCCGCCGAATACTGTTGCGACCGATCGGCGGACCAGCCGGCCGACAGTCTTGTCGAACAGCCAGTCAAGCGGGGTCAGTCGCGCCTGCTGCCGATACCGGACACGTCCGATCCGCACTGCCTCGTTGAACACCCGTTGATGGATGGGTGCCTTCTTGCGCATGGCCTGACAGATCCGGCTATGGAAGGTTTCGTACAGGCGCGGCACAGCGGTCATGATCGTGGGCCGTACGTCGGCGAGATCCGGCAACAGGCGCTCGATCGCCTCACAGTAATAGATCTGCGCGCCGACGGACAAGGCCGTGAATTGTCCCGCCGCGTGCTCGTAGGCGTGGGACAACGGCAGGAACGACAGAAAGACGTCGCGGCCGTAGTCGATACCTGACTGCATTCGATCGTAGCCGCCCCTGCAATTGGTCAGAATGCTGCCGTGACTGAGCATCACGCCACGCGGCGGTCCACTGGTGCCGGAAGTGTGGAAGATCACCGCAAGGTCGCTGCGCTTTATGCCCGCGACTCGCGTGCGCAGCGCGTTTGCCCCTGGCTGGCCGGCTTGGATCACTGCCTGCCAGGTCGAGTGGCGAAGGGTCGCAAGCGCTGACGGGTCGACCGACTCGTCCATGGTAATTACAATCCGACACCCAGTTGACCGCCGTGCCGCAGCGGCGACCGCCGTTGCCAATGCCGCGGTTGAGACAATTGCGACACTCACGGCGCTATTGTTCATCACGTGCAGATGGTCGTCGACCAGGTTGGTGACATAAGCCGGAACGGCGATTGCGCCCAATGAAAGGATTGCGAGTTCCGCAATCAACCATTCCGGTCGATTTCCTGAGACGATCAGAATGCGATCGCCCGGACCGACACCGAGTTCCTGCAAGCCGGCGGAGAACGAAGCGATTTCCGCCTCGGTCTCGCGCCAACTGCGCGCCGCCCATCCGGACCGTGTGCGGTGCCACAGGCAGGGCGTGTGATCAAGGCGATCAGCAGTATCGAGGAACAGCTCGCAGAGGCTGTTCCAACCCAGATAAGTATCGGTAGTAATCCCCATGATCATCTGCAAGCGCCGAGTCGAGCGGAATTGGCGGTGAGTGTTTCCTTCACGGCACGCCTCCACAGTCCGTTGGTCTGCCCGCGCCCCGCGCCAGGCCGCCGGGGTCGATTCGGCGACCTGCAGACGAGTGCTACCGGTCGGCGCATTATTGAGTGAAAAACGGATGTGCTTCAGCGCGAAGCCTGCCGAGAATCGGAGCCGCATATTCGTAGCCAATCCGTACCAGGTCGGCATGATTGGTCCAGTCCATCATGCTCATGTTGGCCGTGATTGGCGGCGAAAGCAGTATGTCCTGTTCGGTCATGAATAGATCAAAACGAGGCCGCCGCGCGGCCAGACACCGCATCAGAACCGCACTCGGGTTGGGGGCATCCGGTAGCAGTTTGCGGGCTTTCAGCACTGGATACGCGAGGAACTGAGTCCGCGATGGCAATTTTGAATAGTCGAATATTGAGGTAAGCGCCCGATCGATGGCGAGATTGACGACGATATTCGGTCCCCATTTGATGTCGCGCATCGTGGCGATGGGCACATTGTCGAGCACCCCGCCATCGACCAGCAGTTCGCCGCCTGGGGAAATACAGGGCGGCAGCAGGCCGGGGATGGAGCCCGTCGCGCGAACCGCCTCCCACAGCTTGCCCTCGCGATGGATGAACGGCCTGCTGGTCGATAGATTGGCCGACAGCGCAAAGAATGGCGTCCACAGGTCGGAAATTTCGAGACCGGTATAGTGGTCGGCCAGCGCTCGATCGAACGCGACGTGATCCAGAATGCTATAGCGTGGCCAGGTCATACGCTTCAATGCCTTCCTGCGTACGAATATATCTTCGAGCGCGGCGTCCACTTTGGCGGGCGAGGCACCCATCGCGAATGCGGCGGTCATGGCCCCGCCACCGCTCGTACCACCCATGAAATCGATCGCGATGTCGTGCTCCTGCAGTGCTTGATAGACACCGATGTGGGCAGCACATAGCGCCCCACCACCACTGGCGACCAGGCCTGTGGCGCGACCGGAGAGGAAGCGGCACAGCCTCCGATAGTCAGGCTCATGGGAGAGCGCGACGTGATGGTGGATGCGCACCGGACGCAATCCGAACCACTGTCGCGTCCCTTTGATCTGGGCGCTCGATCGGTGCAGAAGCACTAGCCGGAATTCGTTGGCCGTATGGGTAGTGCGCGCGAAGATTTCGGTCGAGTTCAGGGGCGAGTTCCACGCCTGTCCGTCTTCGTGGGACCCGATCAGAACAACTTCGTCGGCCTGCCGAACGGCCTTTTCATTCCAGGCGACGGTATCCGGCTCGCACACGTAGACCAGCAGTTCGCACTGCGATTCAAGCTTATTGAACCACGCGGTGCCGGCTTCTGAGCCCGAAGTAAGCTGGGACATGACTTCCGCGGGCACGTCGTGCGGGTGCAGCACGACTGCGCGAGGAGCGAGATCGGCGAGTACGCGCTCAAATTTCTCGAGGAAGCGGCTTGGTATAGGTGGCTCGCCGATTTGGCACAGGGCGATAGATGTCGGCGGGCTACGTTCACGCGGCTTAAGTGTGACGCTTGACTGGGCGAGTCGCTGGGCGAGCGAGGATGCGATGCTCGGCCACACCGACGGCACTTTCGCGGTCAGGCGGGTAAAGCCCTCCCAATCGAGTTGCATGACCACGGCGTCGCGCGTGGCGCGGACGCTGGCGGTGCGCACCGAGCCGGTGAAAAAGGCGATTTCGCCGATCGGACAGCCGGCGCCGATTTCGGCAATGGCGCCGTCCTGACCGTCCATTTCAACACGGAAACGTCCAGAGACAACAATGAACAACGCATCGGCGTTGTCGCCCTGGCGGACCAGCAATTCTCCACGCGTCACGAGGCGTCTACGCAGATAGCCGGCGATTTCTTCCAACGCCGAAGGAGACAGGGCTTCGAAGGCCTTGACGCGCTCTAACCCGGTTCCATTGCGAGACATGTCAATTGATCCGACGGCCTTCATGGCGGGAGGGGCTGCTTCGATACTAAGACAAGCGGACGCCAGCCCGCAATGGCCACTATCGAGCTCTCGAACGCCGTGCCGGAAGGCAGCTAAAGCGACTTTGCCGCGCGTTGCGCATAGGCATTAGGTTCGAGCGTTGGCTGCCGCTACAGGCCTAGCTAGAGCCGACGAAAGCGCTGGTCGGGGCAGTAGCGCGACAGCCGTTTGGAGGCATCCGATGGTCCCTGCAATCCAGAGCAATACTGCAACTTCAAATCAGCGCGACGCGCCATTTGCGCCGGTTGTACTGGAGATGGCAGCGGGGGTGCTCAAACTTGCGTCTCTGCCTGCTGTATGCACGAGAGTGATGCAACTCGCAGAGGATCCGCGTGCGTCGGCGCAGCATGGATCGGTGCGCTCAATGCTTTGTGCAAAGGAGTGCTGGACACAGACGCGTTTTGGGCAAGTAGTGTGCGTTGCGCCCTGACCGCCCGTGAGTTGTGCCGATTGGCGCCCGGCAGTCTTCCGATCCACTACTGATATGGCTCTGGTGCGAAAAGGTGAGCGCTGTGCTCGCCTCGCTAGGCGAGCATGCCACGCGGCTAGAAGCTGTATCTCAACTCGTAGTAAACGCGATCTTTAGCGTGGAACTCGCCCAGCACTCCGGTCTGGGGGCCATGAAACACATCGGCACCGAGAATACCCCGCCAGTCGTTGGAAAGATTCCAGGTCAATTTTGCTTCGAGCAGCCACTCATTGCGATCGAGCCCGCGGATCCACAGGATCTCGGGGGTGATTTTCGGATCGAAATGCGTCGACGTGAGCAGGACGCTGAATCCCGATTCGAGCTCGTGGAAAATCATATCCGGCTTGTGATCCTGCAACCACGTCTGGAATACCTGGACGTTAATGTTGTGCCCGTCGCCGGACCAATCTGCGCCGATGACGTAGCGCAGCTCGTTACTCTTGGCCAGGCCGTCTGCATCGAGCAGAGAGGAGCGGCTGATCAGCCGATCGGTAGTTTCGACCGCCTCGGCCTTTAGCACGACTGAGCCCAGGTCCTTCGCAATCGTAGCGCCCACCTGATGGATGCGGTTATGCGTCGGAAGAAACGTCAAATCGAAGTTTGATGGTGCGACTTCGATGCGCCGGATGAGCGCCTGATTGCGGTCCGGACTAGTGTAATAGAAAAGCGACATATCCCATCCATCAAGCAGATAGCTGACGCGCGCACCGAAACCGGAGTCCTCGCCGACGTCATGGGGCATCTTGTCGTGGCGGAAATTGGCGCGCACCCCGTCTGGCAGTTCGATCGGGAACAGATAGAAGTCAGAGCCGAACTTTCCTAATTCGTTGCCGGTAACGAACGGCAGCCAAATCAAATCAGCGTGAAAGTTGCTGTTGAAATATTCGGCCCGGGCCGCCCACTGCGGTATGCGTATGGTTTCGAAGTCGGGCAGTACAAACTCGCGCAGATCGAGCGCTGACACCACGTCTCCGAAAAACAGACCGACCATTTCGCCCCACACGATGTGCTGGCGTCCGAGGCGGATTTCCCAAGAATCGGCGTCGATATCCAGGAACGATTCATCGATGTATCCGTCGACGCTCTGATCGCGGCGTACCGAGCTGTTATAGAAATGGTTGAAATCATAGTTGGGGTCGTAGCTCAGATCGCCGGCCAACTGCCACTTGACTCGTTCGCTCAATCGTCCGCCCAGCTTTACCTTGGCGCGGGTCCTGAATTTCGAAAAATGATCGGGGCTCGCGTAGGTATAGGCCGCCTCGTTCTGGACGAAGCCGCTCATCCGGAAAGTGCTCTGACTGCCGGCAGCGACCGTTTCCGGCGCGACAGGGGTGGTACTTTGCGGCGCGGCCAGCATGGCTTCGTCTGCGGTAGCTGATGGTTGCGGCTGTGCACCCTGGTCGGCGGGAGCCGCGGGTTCCGCTGTCAGCCGTTCGGCGTCGGCAGGTGTTTCGCTCGTCACGGCATCTTGTTCAGGAGCCACCGGCGTATTTGGCGTTTCCGCCGGCTCCTCGGATTCGTCTTCGGCGTCATTAGACTCGAACAAATCGTCCATCGACTCCTCGGCCAAGAGGACATCGTCCCATTCG
>JANLSI010000195.1:0-3139 GCA_031362345.1 Pseudomonadota bacterium | reverse complement strand
CACGGTCGTCTCTCGCAGACTTTGCGGTATGGCGAGAACCCGCATCAAGCCGCCGCTTTCTATGTCGATGATCTGACCCCGCCTGGCACCTTGGCAGCGATGACGCAACTGCAGGGCAAAGAACTGTCCTACAACAATATCGCCGACACCGACGCCGCACTCGACTGCGTGCGTTCCTATTCAGAGCCGGCCTGCTGCATCGTCAAGCACGCCAACCCCTGTGGTGTGGCCGAAGCGGTCGACATCGAAACCGCTTACGAGCTGGCCTATCAGACCGATCCGACGTCGGCCTTTGGCGGCATCATTGCATTCAATCGCCCGCTCAGCGCGGCGGTTGCGAAGTTGATCGTCGACCGCCAGTTCGTCGAAGTGATCGTCGCGCCGTCGGTCGATGCCGATGCACGCGCAGTGTTAAAGCCGAAGACCAATATTCGTGTGCTCGAAGTAGGCGCATTCCCGCGCGAGCCTCACCGCCAGCTCGAATACAAGCGCGTGATGGGTGGCCTGCTGGTGCAAGATCGCGATGTCGCCGCGCAGTTGCTGACCCCTGATCAACTGAAGACCGTCAGCAAACGCGCGCCCACTGCCCAGGAACTAGAAGACCTCCTGTTCGCCTGGCGGGTAGTGGCCTGCGTCAAATCAAACGCGATTGTCTATGCGCGCGAGCGCCACACCATTGGCATCGGTGCCGGCCAGATGAGCCGTGTCTACAGCGCGCGCATCGCGGCCATCAAGGCCGCCGACGAGGGCCTTGAAGTGGCCGGTTCGGTGATGGCCTCCGACGCTTTCTTTCCATTCCGCGACGGTATCGATGCCGCCGCTGCCGCCGGTATTCGCGCCGTGATCCAGCCCGGCGGTTCGATGCGCGACAATGAGGTGATCGCTGCTGCCGACGAGCATGGCATGGCCATGGTCTTCACCGGCGAGCGTCATTTTCGCCATTGAGCGCGCGACGCCACGCGCTACGAGGGTGATGCATGAAGGTTTTGATCATCGGTGGCGGTGGACGCGAACACGCGCTGGCCTGGAAGTGCGCGCAGTCGCCGCGCGTCTCGGAAGTGCTGGTCGCACCCGGTAACGCGGGCACTGCGCTTGAGCCACGCGTGCGCAATATCGCGGTCGCGGCGCAAGACCTTGCCGGGCTGTTAGCGCTGGCGCGACGCGAGCAAGTCGGCCTCACTATCGTCGGCCCCGAAGCGCCCCTCGCAGCGGGTGTGGTCGATGTCTTCGAAGATGCCGGGCTGAAATGCTTCGGCCCGCGTCAGGCCGGCGCGATCCTTGAGGCCTCCAAGGCCTACACCAAGGATTTTCTCAAGCGTCACCGCATTCCAAGCGCCGCCTACGAAGTATTCACGGAACTTGAGCCCGCCCTGGTCTACATCGATGCCCACGCGATTCCGGTGGTGGTGAAGGCCGACGGCCTCGCCGCCGGCAAAGGTGTAGTGGTCGCGCAAACACGCGAAGAAGCACGCGCCGCCGCCCGCGCCATGCTCGAAGGCAATGCCTTTGGTGCTGCCGGCGCGCGTATCGTGGTCGAAGAGTTCCTGGCGGGCGAAGAAGCCAGCTTCATCGTCATGACCGATGGTGTGACCGCCGTGCCCTTGGCTTCATCGCAAGATCACAAAGCCCGCGACGACGGCGACCAGGGTCCCAACACCGGCGGCATGGGCGCCTACTCGCCGGCACCGGTGGTCGACGAAGCCATGACGAAATGCATCATGGACACCATCATCGCGCCGACGCTTGCCGGCATGCGCACCGATGGCCGCCCCTATCAGGGCTTCCTCTATGCCGGCGTGATGATCGACCGCGCTGGCTTGCCGCGCGTGCTGGAATTCAATTGCCGCATGGGCGATCCGGAAACCCAGCCGATCATGCTGCGCTTGAAGACCGATCTGGTGGATGCGTGTCTCGCTGTGCTCGACGGGCGTGGCGCGCGCGTGCAGCTCGAATTCGATACGCGTGCCACGCTCGGCGTGGTGCTGGCCGCCGGTGGTTATCCCAGCAACTATGCCACGGGTGCGGTGATCAACGGGCTCGATGCCAACGATGCCGAGAGCAAGGTCTTTCACGCCGGGACGAAGAACCTCGGCGGCGAGTGCGTGACTGATGGCGGGCGGGTGTTGTGCGTGGTGGGTCTAGGTGCGCGCGTCAGCGACGCGCAGGCAGCGGCGTATCGGCGTATCGATCGCATTGTGTGGGCTGGCATGTTCTGTCGGCGCGATATCGGTTATCGGGCGGTGGCGCGCGAGCGTGAGGTCTAGCAGCCTGTCGAGCTGGCGAGACGCGGGGCCGTCTCAGCGCGCGAGCGGTGCGAAGAACCTCAAGGCCGTGTCGATCACGAAGCCCGGTTGTTCTTCCGGTATGAAATGTCCGCACTCGGCCACCGCGCCACCTTCGACCTGTTCGGCGACCGTGCGCCAGTAGGGCCGGATATCGCCGAGGAAACTCGCGCCGCCATAGGCCATCACCGGGATGGTGAGCTTGTCGGTGGCATGGGCAAGATTGACGGTGTCCTCACGCAGGCCCGCCGCATACCACTGGAAGCCGGCCCGGATCGAACCGGGGATGGAATTCACCCGCACGTATTCAGCGATTTCTTCTTCGCTGAACACCGCCGGGCTGTAGTTGAAATCCAGCGTGGTCAAGAAGCGGCGCAGATAGCCGTCGATGTTCTGACTGACCAGCATGGTTGCCCAGTCAGGATTGCCACCGTGGAAGAACACGTGGTTGATCTTGAGGGCGAGTTCAAGCGGGAAGCTATCGCCGGCTTTGATGAGGCCAGGAATCATGTCGAGGATCAGCATGCGCTCGACCAGGGCGCGATTGTCGTAGGCGAAATAAAACGCCACCGAGCCGCCCCAGTCGTGCCCGATCACGCCGACTTTGTCATAGCCGAGCTGCGCCACCAGTTCACGCACATCGCTGGCCAGAGTGCGCTTGTCATAGCCGCTCATGGGCTTTTCAGAATCACCGAGTCCGCGTAGATCAGGTGCGATGATGGTGTAGCGCTCGGCCAGCGCAGGTATCACCTTGCGCCATTCATACCAGCTCTGCGGCCAGCCGTGCAGCAAGACTAGTGGATAACCGTGGCCGGCCGTCACATAGTGCATGCGAAAGCCATTGATGCTGCGTTGCT
>JANLSI010000193.1:0-11521 GCA_031362345.1 Pseudomonadota bacterium | reverse complement strand
CACCGCGCCATGATGAATTGCGCGGCGCGATCAGCGCAACGTACCATGCGGGTTACCCCGCGATCGTTTGCACTTCGACGGTCGCCGACAACATACGAGGAGCATCCATGAACGGCGCCCATACTCTGCTCGATACTTTGGTCGACGCCGGCATCGAAGTCTGCTTCGCTAACCCCGGCACGTCCGAGATGCATCTCGTCACGGCCATCGGCAAGAGTGAGGCGGTGCGGCCGATCCTGTGCCTGTTCGAGGGTGTGGTGACCGGCGCGGCCGACGGTTATGCACGCATGACCGGCAAGCCCGCCATCACCCTGCTGCATCTCGCGCCGGGCTATGCCAACGGCATGGCCAATCTGCACAATGCCAGCAAGGCCCATTCTGCGGTGGTCAACATCGTCGGCGATCATGCGGTCTGGCATCACCAGTACAACGCGCCGCTGACCTCGGATGTGCCCGGTCATGCGCGTCTGCAATCGGAATGGGTGCGCAGTTCGTCCTCGGCCGAGGATCTGGCGCTGGCCGGTGCCGAGGCGGTGCAGGCTGCCTGCGGTGGCGCGGGGCGCATCGCGACCCTCATCGTGCCAGCCAATCATGCCTGGGAACCGGCGCAGAAATCCTACGACAGGCTGCAACCTGAACCCCTCGCACAGGTCGCCGATGGGATCATCGAAGAGACCGCTCGGGCGCTCGCCAATGGCCGTCGCACCGCCTTTGTGCTCGGTGGTGGTGCGCTGCGCGAAGCACCTTTGGAACTGGTCGGCCGTATCGCTGCCGGCTGTGGTGCGGCGCTGCTGTGTGAGACCTTTCCGGCCCGCGTGCAGCGCGGCGCCGGCCGTGTGCCACTGGCGCGCGTGCCCTATTTCGCCGAACAAGCGATCGAATTCCTGCGCGACTTCGAGCAGCTGATCCTGATCGGCGCGCAGCAGCCGGTGGCCTTTTTCGCCTATCCCGGCGTTGCCAGCCTGCTTGCACCGCCAGACTGCGCGATGCTGACCTTGGCCGGCGTCCACGATGACATCCCCGCAGCACTCGCGAAGCTCGCCGCGTGGCTGCAGGCACCGGCCGACTGTCCGCGCCAAGCGCGCACGGTACCGGCACTGCTCGACGGCAAACTAAGCCCGGCCGCGATCGCCGATGTGATCAGTGCGCTACTACCCGACAACGCCATCATCTCCGACGAAGGCATCACCTGTGGATTGGAACTCTTCCTGCGCACCCAGGGTGCGCCGGCCCATGACTGGCTGGCCATTACCGGCGGCTCCATCGGCCAAGGGTTGCCGGTCAGTTTCGGCGCCTCGATCGCCTGCCCGGATCGCAAAGTGGTGGCCTTCCAGGCCGATGGCAGCGCCATGTATACCGTGCAGTCGCTATGGAGCATGTCGCGCGAACGCTGTGATGTCACGGTGGTGTTGTTGAACAACAGCAGCTACGCGATTTTGAATGTCGAACTCGCGCGCCTGAAGACCGGCGAGCCGACAGCCAAGACCTTGTCGATGCTCGACCTTGGTAATCCAGTCATCGATTGGGTGAGTATTGCGTGCGGTATGCAGGTCGACGCCTGTCGCGTGACGACGGTAGCCGAATTCAAGCGTGCCTTTGGCGATGCCATGGCGACGCCAGGGCCGCGTTTGATTGAGGTGATGGTGGTACAGAATCTCGACGCGGGAGCCAAGCGCTAGCGATCTGGGCTTTGCATAGCAGCTGCGACAAATTCGCACATCGAGATCGGTACGATCGCACGATGTTGCGTCACGACGGTGCAAATTTGTCGCAGCTACGCGGCGATGCGTTCAGCCCGGCCGCTTGATCTGCAGCGCCTGCAGCCGCCGCTCCAGGACCCGGGCCTTGTCCTGCCCACCACCGAGAAACTCCGGCGCGGAGCGGTAATAGCGCACCAAATCTTCGATCGCATCTTCGTCGTCGGGGCCCAGGCGTACCGCTAGTTCCAGGGCATTACAGGTCTTGCGCGCTAGATCCATGGCCGATATCCAGTTTGCGCGCTGGGCGAGACGCCCGTAAGCCTTGCCGAGCAGGTGCGCGCAGCGCGCGCAGTCGGCGTGGGACTGCAACAGCGTTTCGAGCATGCGCACGGCGTCTTCGTAATGATGGGCGCGATAAGTTTTGCGCGCCGTCTGGTAGGCAAGCTCAAGCGCATCGGACGGCTGCTCGGCTGAGGTGTTGCCGAAGATTAAGAAACCGATGAGGAGCAAGAGGATGCGCATCGCCGAAGGGTGAGTGCGGGTCGGATTGGGTGCTGCGGCATCTTAAGCCTTCGATCCGGCGATTGCGAGTGAGCGTTGACGAGAACAAACAGTTGGTCCGCGATACCCGGGGCGCACTCAGCAAGGGCGATGTCGAAGCGTTCATGGCCCGTCGCGCTGATGACTTGAGCTGGACCTTCTTCGGCTCCCATCGTTTTGCCGGTACCTTGCGCGGTAAAGACGAGCTGGTCGCCAAATTGTTCGCACCGCTAGCCGAGGTGCTGGCCGATGGTATCAAGGTCCATATCGATACGCTGACGGCGGAGTGGCGAGATCCCCAGCCAGACTAGCCCCGCTTCATTCCGGTGCGTCATTTTTGCCCACTCGGCTCCCCCTAACGCCCCAATGCGGTGCGTTCGCCCTCAGGGCCAACCCTCCTTTAGCCCTTAAGGTACTGATCCTGAATTTAGAATCCGCTTGGCATGCATGCTGCTATTGGCTCGTGGAACAACGCTAGCGCCCACCAAAGGAGTTCAGTGCATGAAACTCATCACCGCCGTCGTCAAGCCATTCAAGCTCGATGAAGTTCGCCTCGCCCTCGCCGATGTCGGCGTGCAGGGGCTGACCGTTACCGAGGTCAAGGGCTTCGGTCGCCAGCGCGGCCATACCGAGCTCTATCGAGGCGCCGAATACCAGGTCGACTTCCTGCCCAAGGTCAAACTAGAGATCGCGCTCGACGACGCCCAGGTCAGTGGTGCCATCGATGCGATCTGCAAGGTCGCCCGCACCGGCAAGATCGGCGACGGCAAAGTGTTCGTCACCGATCTCGGCCAGGCCATCCGCATCCGCACCGGCGAGTCCGGTCCTGACGCGCTGTAATCGCCCAACCCAGGTTTTCCTTCATCGTTTAAACAAGTGGAATCGTCATGAACCGTAACAACAACCTTGCTTTGCTCCTCGGGACGCGTGAGCTCGGCCATGGCCGCACCCTGGTGTCGCTACTGGTCATGCTCGCGTTCATGTTTCTGCCCTTCATCGCCGGTGCTGAAGACGCGGCGGCCGTAGCGCCTGCGCCGGTACCGAACAAGGGCGACGTCGCCTGGATGCTGGTGGCGACCTTGCTCGTGATTATGATGGCCGTACCCGGCCTGGCCCTGTTCTATGGTGGCCTGGTGCGATCGAAGAACATCCTGTCAGTGCTGATGCAGGTCATGGTGGGCTTCTCGCTACTGGTCGTGCTGTGGTGTGTATTCGGCTACTCGTTGGCCTTCACCGAAGGCAATGCTTACTTCGGCGGCATGTCGCGTCTGTTCCTGAATGGCGTGTTCGATCCCGCCACCGGTGTCTTCGCCAATGCCGCGACCTTCAGCAAGGGCGTGGTGATTCCGGAAATTATGTTCGTCGCGTTCCAGGGCACCTTCGCCGCTATCACCGTCTGTCTAATCGTCGGTGCCTTCGCCGAGCGCATGAAGTTTTCGGCCTCGCTGATCTTCATGGTGCTGTGGTTCACCATCGGCTATTTACCGATCGCCCACATGGTGTGGTTCTGGATGGGCCCGGATGCTTACAGCGCCGCTGATGTCGTCGCTGACATGAATTCCAAGGCAGGCCTGATCTGGCAGATGGGTGCATTAGACTTTGCCGGCGGCACGGTGGTGCACATCAATGCCGGTGTCGCGGGCCTGATCGGTGCCATCATGATCGGCAAGCGCGTCGGCTACGGTAAGGAAGCCATGCCTCCGCACAACTTGGTGTTGACCATGATAGGCGCCTCGCTGCTGTGGGTAGGCTGGTTCGGCTTCAATGCTGGCTCGGCACTGGAAGCAGGCAACTTTGCAGCGCTGGCTTTCATAAACACCTTCTCGGCCACGGCTGCGGCGTGTGTAAGTTGGACGCTCATCGAATGGGCGTTGCGCAAGCATCCCTCTATGCTCGGTGCGGCATCGGGTGCGGTGGCCGGTCTAGTTGCCATCACGCCGGCCTGCGGTAACGTCGGGCTGATGGGCGCCATCATCATCGGCCTGCTGGCGGGTGTGGTCTGCTTCTGGGGTGTGACGGGCCTGAAGAAACTCATCGGTGCGGACGACGCGCTCGACGTGTTCGGTGTGCACGGTCTGGGCGGTATCCTCGGCGCGCTGCTGACGGGGGTGTTCAATAATCAAGCGCTCGGTGGTCCTGGCTTGGTCACTGACTGGGTAACCGCGTCAGTCGGTTCTACCCCGGTCATGGCTCAGCTCCTGATCCAGGCCAAAGCGGTGGCTATCACGATCGGCTGGACCGCGATTGCTGCTTTCATCTCCTTCAAGATTGCAGATCTGCTGGTTGGTCTGCGCGTGCCGGAAGACGAAGAACGCGAAGGTCTCGATACCTCCACCCACGGCGAACGCGCTTACAGCGCTTAAGCCCTCGGAACAACGGGCGCTCCATTGTGGGGCGCCCGTTTTCTTTTGTACCGGCAAAAGAACGTGCGAACAAATTTCCAGTGCGTTGCAGGTTTAAGGTTGCGCGTCGCGGCGCGTGACCTGCAGACTCAGTGCTTCAGCCGGCGGCTGCCGGCCGTTCGTCGCGCTCGTTCGTGGCGAAGGTCTTGTCAATGATCTCTGGCAGATGGGCGAGGCGATGTTCGACCAACTGGTTACCGCCACCGGTGACTATCGAGCGCGCCGATTGCGGGGGTTTGCCAAAGCGTGCCGAGAACTCCGCCCGGGTTGATGGTGCCGGCGGTTCAACCCGCAGGTGATCGGGCTTGCCATCGGCCTCGCGGAATTCCGGCATGACTTCTTCAGCGAAGATCTGCATGTTCTTCATCACCATCCAGTTCGGCATCGGGCCATAGGACGAACCGACCGCGAGGATGCCACCGGCGCCGACCTCGTCGCAGTATTCGCCGAGCTGATTCTTCACCGTTTCCGGCGAACCGACAATAATGTAGCGATCTTTGATCAACTCATCGTAGGAGAGTTGTACCTGTGGTTTAACCTTGCCCTTCTTAAGCAGGCCGACGAAGTTACGGAAGGACTTGGTGCTCATATAACCCGGCGGAAAGAACAGCTGGTCGGGGATCTTGAGACCGGTGTTGAAGACCCAGGATAGATGGGCCTTGGCTTCGCGATGGGCCTGCTCGTCGGTTTCTGCGACATAGGTCGGCACACAGGCGTTGAACATACTCTTCGGCGCGTCGTAGCCGCGGCGTTTGCATTCCTCGCGCAAACCATCGAACGCCATTTTGGTGAACCACAAGGGCGAGAACACCATCATGTAGGTGTAGTGGTGGCGTGCGACAAACTGCAATGTTTCGAGTGAGCCCTGGCCCGGGATCCAGATCGGCGGATGAGGCTGCTGTATCGGCTTGGGTATGATGTTGACGTTGGGTATGTAGAAATGATCCCCCTGCCAGGTGAATGGGCCGTCATCGGTCCAGGCCTTGATGATCAAGTCATGGGCTTCGTCGAAACGTTCGACAGAATCGGCTGGCGTCACCCCATTGTTGAAATACTCGCAGCCGATGCCGCGCACGAAGCCAGAAATAATGCGCCCGCCCGAGATCACATCGAGCATGGCAATTTCTTCGGCCACCCGCAGCGGATTGCCGTGCAGGGGAATGGCATTGCCAATCACGCCGATGGGGATATGCGTTGTGCGCTGCACCAGCATCGCCGCGATGATATTGGGCGAGGGCATGGTGCCGTAGAAATTGGCATGGTGTTCGTTGACACCCACGCCGTCGAAACCGTGCTTCTCGGCCGCCACCAGCTGGTCGATGTATTCGTTGTAGAGCAGGCGTCCACGTTGCGGGTCGTAGTGCTTGTTGGACAGCGATACCCAGGTCGACGGGAATTCCGCGGTGGGCGGAATGTGCGGGTAGGGCATCAGATGGAAAAAGTAGAAACGTAGCTTGTTCATTACTGGGCCTCCTCGATCAAGCCGAGCAGGGCGTCGGCCAATAGGCGTGGACGTTCGAGACAGAGTTCGTGCCCAGTGCCCGGAATGCGCACCAGGCGGCTGTTGGGCAGCACCTCGGCATAACGGTCGGACATCTCGTTGGGGACCAGCCGGTCTTCTTCCGCGCCGATCACCAGGGTCGGGCATGGCAGGCGTTGCAGACGGCGCTCCAGCGCAAGGTTGTAGCGCGGTGCCCACATCAGGCGCGCGGCGGCGGCGAATTCCGAATAAAGATGGATGCCCTCTTCGAAGTCCTCGGCGTCGGGCAAGAATTCCATCATTACCGACTTATCCTGGAACAGGCGGTCGAACAGTTCCTGGGGCGGCAACTGGAAGATGTCGACACCGGGGTTGTCGGGCAGACGCAGGCCAACCGGGGTGATCAAAGCCAGCGACTTCAGGCGACGTGGATAGAAGGACGCAAATTCGGCCGCCGCCCAAGCGCCCATGGAAAAGCCGATGAGATGAATGCGCTCCAGACCGAGCTGGTCGAACAACTGGTCGTAGAGCTGGGTGAGATCGTCAAATGTGCGAAACCATTTCGGCAGCGGGGTTTCACCGAAGCCAGGCTGTTCGGGGGCGATGAAGTCGGTTTTCTCCGCCATCATCTGATAGAGCGGAATCCACATGCGCGTAAAGCCCGCGCCATGCAGCAGCACGACGGCCTCGCCCCGGCCCTGGCGACGGTAGGCGATGGGGAGGCCCGCAACCGTTTCAAAGGCGGGCGGCGTGTAGAACCTGGCGGGTTTCGGTACGTCGACTTTGTCGACGACGTCGATATAGCTCATGGCAGCTCCCCTGCGTTGAAAGTTGAGCCATTGTATATAGCAGATGGATGCTGTTGGCAGTCGCCCAGCAGACGGCAAGCCCCGCGCTTCACCGTGGGGTCATTCGTAACCAAACACACCACCGGCCGTCAGTGCTTCTATCTGGGCCGTGTTCAACCTCAGTTCCTCGCGCAGCACACTGTCATTGTGGGCACCGAGTGCTGCCACTTGTGGACACACGGCGGCGTGGGTTGCTGAAAACAGGAATGGCGTGTTTGGCACTTTGAGCGGTCCGGCGCCATCGACGATGTCGACCAGCATGTCGCGATGCATGAGCTGTGCATCGTCGGCCAGTTCGACGATGCGGCGATAGCGCGCGCAGGGGACGTCGGCGGCGGCTAGCCCACGCAAGGCTTCGTCAGCGCTGCGCGTGCGGGTCCATGCTTCGGTCAGCGCCATCAATTCGTTGTAGTGTTCGAAGCGCGCGCGGGACGTGGTGAAACGTGGGTCGTCCAGCATCTCGGGCCGGCCGATGGCCTGCGCCAGTTTGACAAATTGCGGCTGACTGAGCGGCATGGCAATGATGTAGCCATCACTCGTTGCCAGCGGACCATAGACGCGCAGGTTCGGATCGGGATTGAAGGCGGTTTGGAAATCGCGGTGCATGGTCGACACCAGGCTGTCCATCATCGCGATGTCAATGTACTGGCCGACGCCGGTGCGCAGGCGGTAATAGAGCGCCGCGCTGATCGCGCCAAAAGCCTGTAACGCAGCGGTGGTATCGGCGACCGGCAGGCCCATGTTGAGCGGCCGTGCCAGGCCCGGCTGACTGAGCTGGTTGACCAGTTCGTAACCCGATAGCGCCTGCACGATGGGTGCAAAAGCCGGTAGCCCGGCTGCCGGCCCCTCTTGCCCGTAGCCCGAGATCGAACACATCACCAACTTCTCGTTGTGTTCGCGCAGACGCGCGTAATCGAGACCGAGGCGCTGCATCACACCCGGGCTGAAGTTCTCCACCACCACATCGTATTGCGCCACCAGCCGTTTGCAGATGTCGGCGGCGCCCGCTTGCTTCAGATCGAGCTTCAAACTGCGCTTGCCACTGTTCAGCGCGCTGAACACGGTGCTGAACTCGCCGCGCATCGGTCCGATGTGACGCATCAATTCGCCGCCCGGTGGCTCCACTTTCAAGACATCGGCACCCAGGTCGGCCAGCATACGGGTGCAATAGGCGCCCGCGATGATGGCAGTGAAATCGAGCACGCGTAGGTCGTCGAAGATGCGCGGGCCGTGGGGCGCACGCATGGCGCGGGGGTCGATCATGGCCAGGCTCTGGAGTGCTGTGGGGGCTTTATTCTAACGGCGCGGGGCGGAAAGGGTAGGTTGGGGCGCTGAGCCTCAGGTCGCCACCACCACCCGCACCGCATCGAGTTTCAACTGCGCGCCACGCAGATAACGCGCCAGCTGCGTGCGGGTCTGTTCAAGAAAGCTCACTTCCTCAGCGCGGATATTCGGGTTAACGGCGGCCAGGCGTTGCATGCGTGCGGTCTCGGCGTCGAACTGGCGGTGCATGGCTTCGAGCGCGCTGGTGACGCCACTTTCCTGTTGAACTTCGGCGAAATGGGTCGCGTGATCAGTCAGGGACGAGATCTGAGCGCGCATGCGCCCGATGACTTTGAGCGCGGTGGCGGCCGGCACGTCGCGCACCGCAAGGTCGAACCACGCGGCGTCGCGTTTCGCTGTGACATCCTCGCCCGCGCCGTCAACGACCACGCGCAGGCTGGACTGCGGCAGGAAACGCTGCACATTGAGGCCGCGCGGCGCCGGGCAGATAACCACGAATTGGGTTTCGATGAGTAGATTGCCCGGATTCAAACCTGCGACCTTAACCACGCCGAAGCTGGCGTTTCCGAACTCACCACCCAACACCATGTCCATCGCGCCGGCCACCATCGGGTGTTCCCAGGTAAGAAAATGCATGTCGTCACGACCCAGCGCCTGGGTGCGATCGAAGGTCACCGTGAGGCCGCCTTCCGGCAGGCCCGGAAACTCGGTACAGCTCATGTGATCACCCGGTTGCAGCACCAGGCTATGGGCGCCGTTATCCTCATGCTCGACACCGAACTCGCTGAACACTTGATCCATGTATTCGCGCAATTCGTCGGCGCGCTCGGCGGCCGCGACATGGGCCAGCACAGCTTCCGCGCGCGGGCGGTCGAAGGAATTCAGCTCCAGCAGTCGATCGCGGCCGCGCGACAAGACTTGTTTAATGTCAGCGGCGCGGGCGCGGGTGGCCTCGAGCAAAGCGGCGATGGCTACACTGTCTGCTGGCGTCGCCATGCAGGCTTCCAGTGCGGGCCGGAATTCGTTGAGCAGGGCGGTGCCGGCCGGGCAGATGTGTTCGAAGGCATCGATACCCTCATGCAGCCAGCGCACCAGCACGCTGTGCGCCGAAGCCTGGAAACACGGCACATGAATTTCGACCGCGTAACGCTGGCCGATACGATCGAGACGACCGATGCGCTGCTCGATCAAATCGGGATTCTCCGGTACATCGAACAACACCAGATGACGCGCGAATTGAAAGTTGCGGCCTTCGCTGCCGATCTCCGAACAGACCAATAACTGCGCGTCTTCCTCGCTATCGGCGAAATAGGCGGCGGCGCGATCGCGCGCGACCAAGTCCAGCCCTTCGTGGAACACCGCCGAGCGCACGCCTTTGCGCAAACGCAGCCAGGCTTCAAGCGTCTGGGCGGTTTCGGCGCGGGCGCAGATCACCAGGGTTTTGTCGCGACGATTCTGCGCCAGCCAGTTCGCCAGCCAATCGACGCGCGGGTCGAAGCCCAACCAGTCTTCGCCCAGACCTTGTTCCGGAATGAGCTGCGCGGCGAGACTCGCGCCGGCTGCGCGTTCGCGATAGACCGTCGGCATCTCGAGTTCGTGCACGGTGAGATGCCGCGCGGGAAAGCCACTGATATTGTCGCGACAATTGCGCAACAGCACGCGGCCGGTGCCGTGATGATCAAGCAGCTCGCGCACGATGCGATCCATACTGCCATCGCTGTCAGCCGCCAGCTCGCGTTGCAGTTCGGCACTGCGATCCGGCCCCAGATAGCGTGCCACTTCCTGCAATACCGCAGCGCTCGGCGCGCCGGCGCTTTCGCCATCACGCAGGGTGCGCACCAGATCGCTGACCGCCTCGTAGTGTTTTTCCTCGGCTAGATAGCGTTCGAGGTCGCCGTAGCGATGGGGGTCGAGCAGCCGCAGGCGCGCGAAATGACCTTCCACGCCGAGTTGTTCGGGGGTCGCGGTCAAGAGCAACAAGGAGGGGATGCGTGCGGCGAGCGCTGCGATTGCCGTGTAGGCTGGACTCGCTGCGTCAGGGCTCCAGGTCAGGTGATGGGCTTCATCGACGATCATCAAATCCCAGTCCGCCGCGCAGGCCTGCGCATGGCGTTCTGGCTGCGCGACCAGGAAGGACAGGCTGGTCAACACCAGTTGCGCGGACTCGAAGGGATTGCCTTCACCGGAACTCACCAGTTCGTCGCAGATCTCCTCGTCAAGGATCGAGAACTTGAGATTGAAGCGGCGCAGCATCTCGACCAGCCACTGGTGCACGAGATTGTCCGGCACCACCACCAACGCGCGTCCGACGCGCCCTGACAGCCACTGCCGATGCAGGATAAGACCCGCTTCGATGGTCTTGCCTAGACCCACTTCGTCGGCCAGCAATACGCGTGGTGCGTGGCGCCCAGCAACTTCGTCGGCGATATAGAACTGATGGGGTAGCGGCTGCACGCGGGCGCCAAGCAGGCCATAGGCCGCTGAGACCTGGTGGCGATGATGGCAGGCCAGCGTTTGGGCACGCAGGCGGAAGCGCGCGGCCTTATCGATTTGGCCGATGAACAGACGATCCAGCGGCCGGTTGAACTGCACGAAGCTGTCGAGATCGATCTCGTGCAGGCTGAGTTGCGCACCTTCGGCATTGATACCGAAATAAAAGGCGCAGCTGTTGATGGTCTTGACTTCGGTGACGATCAATTCCAAGCCGTCTTCGCCGCGTATGCGATCGCCGGCGCGGTACAGCACACGCACCAGGGGTGAATTGTCGAGCGCATAGGTGCGGCGATCGTCGGCCGCCGGGAAATTGATCACGACGCGGCGATCGGCCACCTCGAACACGATACCGAGGCCGAGTTCGGGCTCGGTATTGCTGATCCAGCGTTGTCCGGGTTGGCAATCTTTCATGGCGGCTAGCTTCGGCATGGGGTGGCTGAGCGAGGGCGGATTCTAGCCGGAAAGCGTCGGCCTGCGTTTGTCGATGACGGTCGCGCGCGAGATCGTGGTGTTGATTACGGCCGGGTCGACAATACCTTGGCCTTGAATTCCTCGGTCGAATTGACGTGCGGAAAGGGCAGGTCTGGGATCGGCAGGGCTAGTGCCTGGCAAATCGGCGCCCAGCCATCGCCGGGACGCCATTCCACCAGTCGGCCGGCCGGCACACGCTCACGCACGGCGCGATTGTGCGCCTCATAGGCGGCGATGGCGGCCGCCTTGTCGTGGATGTTCAAGGTGAAACGGCTGGCGAACATCGCGTCGATCATGTGCTTC
>JANLSI010000133.1:0-4492 GCA_031362345.1 Pseudomonadota bacterium | reverse complement strand
CACCTGACGGTCTTCCAGCGCACGCCGCAGTACAGTATTCCCGCTGGCAACCGGCCGGTGAGACCTGAGGAGTTGACCGATGCGCGCCAAAACTTCAGCAAGCGTCGCGAGTATATGGCGGTTTCTCCTATCGGCATGCCGTATCCGCTTTCCGAACGCTCGGCCTTGGATGATTCCCCAGAACAACGCAATGAGGTGTATGAAGCCCTGTGGCAAGACGGCGGCTTGCAAATGTTGTTTAACAGTTACAACGATCTGCTGCTCAATAAGGCGTCGAACGATACGCTCGCGGAATTCATCAGAGGGAAAATTCGCGGCATAGTCAAAGATCCGGCTACCGCCGAGAAATTACTGCCTGTCTATGTCCTCGGCACCAAGCGCCAGGTAATCGACGACGGTTATTTTGAGTCGTATAACCGCGACAATGTAGAACTCGTGGATTTGCGTAGCGACCCCATCGCAACAATCACGGCCCGTGGCATCACCACGAAAAGCGGCGAGCATGCGCTCGACCTGCTGGTACTGGCGACTGGCTATGATGCGATCACAGGTAAATTGCTGCGCTTGAATCCAAAGGGGCGCGGTGGTGTGGACTTGGCCACGGCCTGGAGCAAGCGTTTCTTTACGTATCTTGGCATCGCGATCCCGGGTT
Organism: Pseudomonadota bacterium; assembly: GCA_031362345.1. Lineage (GTDB taxonomy): Bacteria > Pseudomonadota > Gammaproteobacteria > JADJYF01. The sequence continues at coordinate 3,840 of JANLSI010000133.1, read as the reverse complement.
TCCCAAATCTGTTCATGGTGCACGGTCCGCAGTCGCCGTCGGTGTTGTACAACATGCCCTACGGTGGGGAAATGGAGGGCGATTGGATCAGGGATTGCATTGCCTACCTTCGCGACAAGGACATGGCCTCGATAGAGCCGGCCGCTGGCGTTGACGAGGCCTGGGCCGAGAACGTCGAGCAAGCCGCCAAGCAGACCTTATTTCATGGTACGGACTCGTGGTATTCCGGCGCGAATATCGAGGGCAAGCATCGTCAATTTATGGTGCATCTCGGCGGCCCCGAGTACTTCAAACACTTAGAACAAATTGCCGAGAGAAATTACCCTGGGTTTGTGCTGGAAAGAAAATCGGTGCCGCTGGCGGGCACCGAGGCGCGCAGCGGCTGAGCTTAGAAGCCGCCGATAACGACCAACACGCAGTGGAGCCGTGTGCATGAGCGATAAGATCATCATCGAAGTGCGCATCAACGAATACGCGACGCGCGACGCCAATCCGCATGTGCCGTACAGCCCGGCCGAAATCACCGCCGAGGCGCTGGCTTGCGCGCGTGAGGGCGCGGCCATCATTCACTATCACGCGCGCGATCCAGTGAGCGGCGCACCGGCGACCGATGTCGCGCTCTACGCTGATACGGCGCGACGGATCAAGGCGGCCAGCGATCTGATCACCATGCCCACACTTGGCGCGTGGCAGCTGCCTTCCCCGCAGGCGCGCATTGCACACGTGGTCGAGATGGCGGGCGATGTGGCCACCAAACCCGAGCTCGCGCCCATCGACATGGCGAGCAGCAATGTCGATGTTTATGACCCGCAGGCGAAACGCTTCAAGACCAACGACACGGTCTACATCAACACTACCGCCACTTGGCAGTACTTCGCCGAAACCATGAAAGCGGTGGGTGTGAAGCCCATGCAGGCCTTGTGGAACGTCTCCTCGGTGCGGTGCACGGCGGCCCTGACCGAGATGGGCGTGTTCAGCCAGCCGCTCTATTGCGGCATCGTACTGACCGAGCACTGGCTGCTGGCCGGCCATCCGGGTACGGTCAAGGGGCTCGAAGCATTTCTCGATTTCCTGCCGGCGCAGCAGAACTGGCAATGGTCGGTGATGTGCGCCGGCGGCAACCTATTCGCCGTCGCAGCGGCGGCGATGGAGCGCGGCGGCCACATCGCCATTGGGCTCGGTGACTATCCCTATCCCGAACTCGGTCTACCGACCAATGCTGAACTGGTTGCGCGCATCGCCGCACTCGCACGTGCCATGGGTCGCGAGGTCGCAACACCGGCCGAAGCGCGGCGGCTACTCGACCTCGGCGGCTAGTGCGCCGAAAGAACTAAGGGCACACCGGTGTCGTCGCGCGTATAGCCATCACCCGAGGAGAAGCTGAGATGATACTCGACGGTATACGGGTACTTGATTTCACCCAATACCTGGCGGGTCCCACCGCCACCCGTCTGATGGCAGAGATGGGCGCCGAGATCATCAAGGTCGAACAGGCGCCGGGCGGTGACCCGGGACGGCTGCTGCCCTTGATACGCGACGGCCGCAGCGGCTTCTTCGTGCAGCAGAACCGCGGCAAGCAGAGTCTGTGTCTCGATCTGAAAAGCGACGCCGCGCGCGCCATCATTCGTGAACTGGTGAGCAAGGTCGACATCGTGATCGAGAACTTCGGTCCCGGCGTGATGGAAAAGCGCGGTTTCGATTATGCGAGCCTCAAGGCCATCAATCCGCGCATCATCATGGCGTCGGTGTCGGCCTTCGGGCGTCAGAGCACGCTCGCGCACAAGACTGGTTATGACTGGATAGCCCAGGCCTTCAGCGGCCTCATGCACATGACCGGGCCGCGCGATGGCCCGCCCCATCCGGTCGGCATCGGCGTGTGCGACACCAACGCCGGCGTGCATGGCTTCGCTGCGCTGGGTTACGCCCTCTACCATCGCGCCCAGACCGGCGAAGGTCAGTATCTGGATCTGTCCATGGTCGATGCCATGTACCACATGCACGAATACAACGTGCATGGCCGCTCGGTGGCGGGCGAGAGTTTCGATCCGAAACGTATGGGCGCGCACCACGAAATGATCGCCCCCTTCGGCGTGTTCAAGGGGCCGAGTGGTTATTTCGTGATCGCGGTGCTGCAATTGCAATGGGCCGGCATGTGTCAGGCCCTCGGCCGCGCGGACCTCGAAAAAGATCCGCGCTTCATCGACGGCGGCGCGCGCGCCCGACATCAGGACATTCTGATCGAGATCATTGAAGCCTGGGCCGCGACCTTCCCTGACAACGACGCCTTGCTCGCCGCGCTGGAGGCTGCGCGTGTACCGGCCGGCCCGGTACTTACACCCATTGAAACCCTCGACAACGAATACTTCCTCGACCGCGGTATGGTGCGCACTGTGCGCGATCCGATCCTGGGAGAGATTCAGATCCCGGGCTTTCCTTTCAAGTTCTCGGCCCAGACCGAATTGCCCGATATCGAAGCGCCACTCCTCGGGCAGCATAACGGCGCGGTGTTATCGCGCGTGCTGGGCTATGACGCGGAACGCATCGCGGCACTGGAACGGGAACAAGTGCTGGTCAGCGCGCCGCGCTGAGCTTCAAGCGGCCGGCGCGCGCCAGTCGCCGCACGCCGGCCGCTTGAAGCCCAGCGTCTCGCGCAAGGTCGTGCCCGGATATTCACAGCGGAACAGGGCGCGGCGCTGTAACTCCGGGATCACCAGCCGCGCGAAGTCCTCGTAGGCACCGGGCATGTGGGTGGCGGCGAGCACAAAACCGTCGCAGGCGCCGGTGGTGAACCATTCCTCCAGTTGGTCCGCAACCATCGCGGGTGTACCGACGAAGGTCGGCAACTCGCGCAATGTGCCGCGCCCGCTGAAATGCAGGAAATCGCGCACCGTGGGATGCGCAAGGCCGCTCATCTGGATGACGCGATCGAGGATGCCCTGCAGGCCGGTGGCGCAGGCAAGTTCCTCAGCGGTGAAAGCATCGTCCATGCCTTTCGATCCAAAATCGAAATTCAATACTTCCGACAGCAAGGTCAGCGCATCGATGGGCTTGGCTAAACCATCGATCAAGGCACGCTTGTCTTCCGCCATACCCGCAGTCTCGCCGATGACGGCGTAGATAGCCGTTGTAATGCGCACCCTATCAGGGTCACGACCTTGGGCCACCACACCTTGCTTGAAGTCTCGATAGTGACGCTGAGCGAGGCCGAGGTTGGGGTGGATCACAAACACCAGTTCCGCCCAGCGTGCGGCGAAAGTGCGGCCACGGCCGCTCTGACCGGCTTGGATGATGACCGGGTGGCCCTGGGCGGAGCGTGGCACAGTCAAGGGTCCGCGCGAACGCAACCACTTGCCCTCGTAATCGATGCGACGCACCTTGGCCGGATCGGCGAACAGACCGCTGGCCTTGTCCTGCACGATGGCATCGTCGTCCCAACTGTCCCAGTGGCCGTGCACGATTTCCATGAACTCGTCTGCGCGGTCGTAACGCAGATCGTGATCGAGTGATTGCTCGCGACCGAAATTGGCCGCCTCAGCATCGTTCAGCGAAGTCACTACGTTCCACGCCGCGCGTCCGCCGGTCATGAGGTCCAGCGTCGCGAACACGCGGGCGATGTGATACGGCTCGTAATAGGTGGTGGAATAGGTCGCGCCCAGCCCCAGGTGCCGAGTGGCGAGCCCCATTGCCATGAGGATGGTCGGCAAGTCCATCTTCACTGCGCGGATGCCGTGGCGCACGGTTTCCCGGTAGTCGTCGTTGAAGATGTCCGGCATCGCCAGACGGTCGTCGAAGAACGCCAGATCGAACTTCGCTGCTTCCAGCGCGCGCGCAATGCGCTGG
>JANLSI010000108.1:0-3658 GCA_031362345.1 Pseudomonadota bacterium | reverse complement strand
CCGCGATCGCGACGGTGAATTGCACGGGCTGGAGAATCGCTGCGCCCATCGCGGCGCGCTGGTATGTCGCGACTTGCGCGGCAACCAGCCGCGCCTGTCCTGCGTTTATCACCAATGGACTTACGACCTGCGCGGCCGCCTGCTGGGTGTGCCATTTCGCGGCGGTATTGGTGGTCGCGGTGGCATGCCGGCCGATTTCGATCCGGCGCAGCACAATCTCACCCAACTGCGTATCGCGGTTTTGCACGGCCTGGTATTCGCGACCTTCGCGGCGGATACCGTGCCGCTTGCCGAGTATCTGGGACCGATGGTGGTGGCAAGCATCGCGCGGCTGTGCGCGCGACCACTGTGCCTGCTCGGCGATCAACGTCAGTTCATGCGCGGCAACTGGAAGCTCTACGCCGAGAATACCCGCGACCCCTATCACGCCAGCCTGCTGCATTTGTTCCACAACACCTTTGGTTTGTATCGCTCGTCCCAGACCGGTGCTTGTCTGATGGACGACAGCCATCGTCACACCATGCTCTACACCAAGGCCGCGACCTCCGACGCCGCCGTCGATCAAGAGGTCTACAAGGATGTGCGCAGCTACGACACCAGCTACAAGCTGGCCGATCCTTCCTTACTGGCGGGCCGCGCCGAGTTCGACGACGGCATCACCCTGGTCATCCTCTCGGTGTTTCCCAACCTGGTGCTGCAGCAGATCGCCAACACCCTCGCGGTGCGCCAGATAGTCACGCACGGTGTCGGCGGTTTCGAACTGGTGTGGACCCACTTCGGCTATGCCGACGACGATGAAGTGCTGCGTGGGATGCGCCTCAAGCAGGCCAATCTGATCGGGCCAGCCGGCCTGGTTTCGATGGAGGATGGCGAGGCGGTCGAGATCGTCCAGCGCGCAGTGGCGCAGGCCAGCGCGGCCAGTTCCTATATCGCCATGGGCGGCGGGCACGCCGAAGACGCGCAGCATCTCGTCACTGAGAGCGCGATCATCGGTTTCTGGGCAGCCTATCGGGAAGTGATGGGGCAGTGAGCGTCGCCCGGGGGCAACGCGTCGACGCGGGCACAGCCACGGCCATGCCCGCGCGACCAGGGCTCAGCGCATTTGACGGAAGCAGGTACGCACCTCGTTGACGAAAATCTCCGGCTGCTCAAAGGCGGCAAAATGGCCACCCTTGTCCAGCACGTTGTAGTGAATGAGCTTGGTATAACGCTCTTCGCACCAGCGCCGGGAGGCGCGGAAGATCTCGCGGGGATAAATGCTGGCGCCGACTGGCATGTGGATCTGCGGTTTAGCCGCAAAAAGCACGCTGAAAGACTCCCAGTAAAGTCGCGCCGCTGAGGCGCCGGCCGCCGGCAGCCAGTACATCATGACGTTGTCCAGCAACTCGTCGCGCGTCAGCACGTTCTCCGGATGACCGTTACTGTCGGTCCAGGCCCAGAACTTCTCTATGATCCACGCGCACTGCGCGACCGGTGAATCGACCAGGCCATAGCCGACGGTCTGCGGGCGCGTGCTCTGTTGTTTGGAATAGCCCGAGTCCCAGTCAAAATAGTGTTGGAAGCCGGCCAGCGCCGAGACTTCCTGCGCGGTCGGCTCGGCGGTGAGTGCGGGACTCGGCGATAACAGCGGCATATTGGTATGCATGGCGATGCAGTGCTGGGTCTCGGACATGCCCATCGCATGGGTTACCGCCGAACCCCAGTCACCGCCCTGGGCGACATAGCGTTTATAGCCCAGGCGCGCCATCAGCTCGCCCCAGGCGCGACCGATGCGCTCGATACCCCAGCCGGGCGCGTCGGGCTTGGCCGAGAAGCCGAAGCCGGGCAAGGTCGGAATGACGACATGGAAAGCGTCTTCGCCCTTGCCGCCATAGGATTCGGGATCGCTAAGCGGGCCGATGACTTTCATGAATTCGAGTATCGAGCCGGGCCAGCCGTGGGTCATCACCATCGGCATGGCGTTGCGGTGGGGCGACTTGATATGCAGGAAGTGAATGTCCAGCCCGTCAATTTCCGTGATGAACTGCGGCAGCATGTTCAACTCGTCCTGACAGCGGTTCCAGTCGTAGTCGCTGCGCCAGTATTCGACCAGCTCGCGCATATAGGCGAGCGGGACGCCCTGACTCCAGCCGGCCACCGTCTCGCGTTCCGGCCAGCGGGTAGTGGCCAGGCGGCGCTTCAGATCGGTGAGCGCGCTCTTCGGCACTCGAATGCGAAATTTCTTCACTTTGCTCATAGCGGACTCCTGTTGTTGCCGGGGCGCGACTATCAAAGCGCGTACGGGCGGGGACCATGGCTGGCGGGCTAACGGTGCCTTGCCGGCCTCATTTTTTCAACAAGGGCTCCAGGCGCTGGTCAGTGAGGGTGCGCAGGAAGGCGATGATGAGCCCAATGCGTTCCTCGTCCAGCGGCTGGCCCTGACGGAGCAGTTCGCGGTCGACGGTCGCGGCGACCTCGGGTGGTCCCCACGGTTGGCCGGTCTCGGGATTGATGCCGTTGGCGGCATTTTTCACCAGATGCTGATTGTAGAAAAAGATCGCGGTGTGCAGGTCTTGGAAGACGCCGTTGTGCATATAAGGCGCGGTGAGCGCGACATTGCGCAAGCTCGGCACGCGAAACTTGCCGGCCTCGCGGACGTCATTGACCCGCGGGTTGTCACCGAGGCCGCCATCGACTGGCGCGGGTCCACGACCGTTGCGCGCACGCAGGGCGACATTGGCCGGCAGTCCGATATTGAAATAACGAAAGTTGCTGAAGCTGTCACGCGCGAGGGTGACGGCGGGGTTTTGCAGATGGCAACTGCTGCAATTGATCAGCGAAGAGAAGAACAGCGTGCGGCCCTGTTCCTCATCCGCGCTTAGTTCAAGTTCGCCGCGCAGAAAGCGGTCGTAGCGGGAATCGAAAGCGACGAATAGCGCAGTGTCTTCAAAGGCCGCTAGGGCGGCGCCAATCGCGGCAAAGGCCGCCTGCGTATCGTTGAACAGCAGCGCGCCGAAGTGGCGGTTGAAGGCCGCGACATAGCGTGGATTTTCGTGCACGCGCGTGACTACCGCCTGCGCATCGGGCATCTGCATCTCGAGCGGATTGAGCATCGGCTGGCCGGCCTGCTCGGCCAGATCGCGCGCGTGGCCGTCATGCAACAGTCCGCCGACATAGCGACCGTCTGCATCGCGAGTGAGCGGCGGCACCGTCGCTGCATAGGCGGTAGACGGCGCATTGCGATCACCCAGCGCACGGCCGTCAGCGCCGAGCGATGCGGCGCCGCCGACGCCGTTGTCGCGAGCGTCGATGAAGGCTCGCGCGGGGTCGTGGCAGGTCGCGCAGGATTGACTGCGGGTGAGGGACAGGTTGCTGTCGAAAAACAGCGCGCGGCCGAGATCCGCCAGCGATGCGTTGGCCGCGCCGGGATCAGCCGCCAGCGCCACTGGCGTGACGCAACAGAGGATGAGCCCGCCCAGGGTGGCCCGCAGGCGTGTTGCAATAGCGGACATGGCCGTGCTCGCCCGCGTCTGCGGACGATAGGACTGGCAAGTGATGGTGCCACAGACCAAGCGGGCTGCTGCTCGCTAGGACGGCGGATGTTCGCGCCAGGTCCACCCGGCGCTGGCGACGAATTTCGCCCCTACGCCGAGGGCGATGCCGGTGAGGTTGGCGTAGA
>JANLSI010000103.1:0-1558 GCA_031362345.1 Pseudomonadota bacterium | reverse complement strand
CGTAGCGCACCTGGCGGCGCGTGAGCGGACGTTGCCGGCACATGCGCAGCGCGAGTTCAAGGACTATCTGAGGTGCGGCCGGTTGGAACACCGATTCTTGAGAGTTCGCTGCGCGGACTGTCGCGCTGAGCGCCTTGTGGCCTACATCTCTAAACCTCGTGGCTTACTCTGGGCATCCTGCCCCGCGCCCTTCGATTGTTCAAAATCGCTCCCGGCGATTTTGTCTGTCCGACTCGCGCTGCGTTCCGTGCTCAGCTCGACAGCAGTTCACAATGGATGGCGAGCAGGGCCGGGATGGTCGTCGGCGCGCGACGGCCGAAGCCGCACTCGGTGGCGATGCCGAAACCTTGTGCATGACGGCGTGCGGTAGTCAGGCGCCGCCGTGAGCCGGCCACGCCGTCGCTATGATGGACGAGGCCGAGATAGAGTCGTGCGGCGCCGATGTCGAGCCCGGCGAGCGGGGCGAAATAGGCGTCGTCATCGCGGTCGCGCGGGACCGGCATGTGATAGAAGTCGATGGGCCGCGCCGCCGCCGTGTGCGCGATATTGGCCATGCGCACACACGTCGCGAGTGTCGGCGGTTCGATGACATGCCGGTGACCGAGGTCGCCGTAACACAGATGCAAACCCATGGTCACCGCCGCTGGCACCATGCGCGCGGCACGCTGCACGGCGCTTTGATAGCGCTCGAGCGCGCTGCCGGCGGGCTGCCACGGGAATACGCCGGGCAGGTGATCGTCGGTTTCGATCGCCAAGGTCTCAAACGCAATGTCCCATTGCAGCACCAGTTCGTCGGCCGGGATGCTGGTCAGCATGCTGGCGATCTCCCGTGCGATGGCGTCTTCGTAGGCTAGCGCGAAGTTCGGGAAATCGCCGGCCTCGGCACAGAACGGACGCGTTGCGCTCTCGACCAGCGGCAGTGCCACCATGAAGCGCAGCCCTGGCGCCACTACGCCTTCGGCCTTGAGGCGCGTGAATACCCCATAGGATGCGCGCGCGACATCAGCGTAGCCAAGGGTGGGGAAATGCAGCCGCGCAGCGTGACGCACGCGAAACGACCAATGATCGGTATAGCCACGCGGGATCCAATCTTCGCCGATCGGGCGCCACTCATCGGCTACCGACGGATCAATGGGCAGCGGTCGACTGACAGTGTGCAGGTCGGCATTGGCGACGTAAGCGCCTGCCGCGAGAAAATTGATCCAGGCCCGGCGCCTGCCAGTCTCACCATCGGGCAGACACGCCAAGTGCGTTCCCAGTCCGCTAGCGCACAGGCGCATGGCATCCTCCGCCGAAGCACCCGGCACGCTGCCGACCAGTAGTACGTCACCGTGCATGCGCATGATCGTGTCCTTGCCGCAAGCCTGCGTTCGTTGCGCTGCGTTGCTGCACACCTGTCATCTCGTCGTCCCCATGCTGCCTCTCGGCGGGATGGGTACCATAACGGCGGGCAGCCATAGCGACAATCATCGCGACAATGGGCGATGGGCAGGCAGAGAGACCGACATGAAGACGTTGCTGAAGGAATGGGTGCACGCTCGCGCGCGGCGGTGCTCGC
>JANLSI010000553.1:0-3786 GCA_031362345.1 Pseudomonadota bacterium | reverse complement strand
CGGGCCGCGTGTCGCAGGTCGCCGCGGGCGCCGATGCCCGCACCGGCACGTTTACGGTCGAGGTGCAGCTGGCAGGCGTCACCGGCTTGCCCAGTGGACTGGTGGGGCGCCTAACGATCAGCGGTGTCAGCGGGCGCGAGGGGCAGGGCAAGGGAGGCGCGGCATCGGGTATGGGTGGTGTGTCGGCAATCCCTGCCGAGGCGCTTGTTGAAGGTGACGGAGACATCGGTGTCGTGTTTACCGTCGACACCATGCTGAAGCGCGCGCGGCGTGTCCCGGTCACCCTCGTCGGGTTGAGTGGGGACAAGGTGCTCGTGCGCGGACTCGACGGCATCTCGCGTGTCGTGAGCGCCGGTGCCACGTGGCTCACCGACTCCGCCAGATGCAAGCGACCTCGACCGGCGCGCCGGTGGCGGAGGTCGGCAAGGTCTATGGGTTGCAGATTCTGCACAAGGCGCCCGCTGGCACCTGGTTGCAGAGCGCCGACGGCCGCTGGACGCAGAAGTAGCGTTCCTGGCGTCACCTCGCGGCGCTTCCCTAACTCCGATTGCGGCTAGTGCGATATGTGAGATAGGCCATCGCCTGGTGCTGCGATTGAGCACAAAGTGACAGCACGCAGCGAACATCCGCGGTCGGGGCTAGAGCAGTCTCGCAGGGCGCGACAATTACCAACGCCACGGCGATGCGATCGGCGTCGACCTCATCGCCTCGCCCGAGCTTGCCAATGCCCCCGAGGTAGCCAGCGCCCTGCTCGCGCATTTCCTCGCCGACTGCGCCGTAGGCATGCGCGCGGCGCTCGCCAAGAAGGACTATCGCGCCGCGCGCAAGCTGGTGAATGGCGGCAGCCATGGCCTGGACCGGTTCAGTGACGTGTTCAAGCTGGCCGAGACGCGATCGGCCGTCGTGGCGGGCGTGGCCATGACGGCCAGCCGCCGTGGTGCCCAGCGAGCCGCCGCCCAGAGGGCGAGTAAAGTCGCCACCAAGCGCCGGCCGCTCACCGCCCGCCGAACACCTGCACAAATATTTGCCGCTCTACACCCGCGCCGGCTTGATCATGAATCAAGGCCAGGAGGGCGCATGTACCGGCTTCGGTCTCGCCTGCGTGGTGAACTATCTGCGCTGGCGACGTTTCGGTCTGCCGACCAAGATGACGTCGGTCAGCCCGCGCATGCTCTACAACTTTGCCCGTCGCTACGACGACTACGCCGGTGAGGATTACAACGGTTCGAGCTGCCGCGGCGCGCTGAAAGGCTGGTTCCGCCGTGTACGCCGCTATCTAACCGAGGACGAATCGTCACGCATGCTGATGCACCAGGCGGCGAGCTTGCCGGACCGCTGGTTCCGCGCCACTGCTGGCACGGCGAAAAAGCGTTTGGTGATCTATGCCCACGGCGGTCTGAACAGCGAGAAGGATGCCATTGAACGGGCGCGTGCCATGGGCCGCTTTTTCACTGGCAACGGTTGCTATCCACTGTTTCTGCTGTGGAATACCGGGTTGCTGGAGTCGATAGCCAATATCTTCAGTGAATTCGGTCGACAGCCGCCGCCGCGCCCGGCGGGTGTTGGCGAATGGTTCACTGAGCAAAGCGATGCCCTGATCGAAAAGACCATCGGTCGCGGGCTGGCTCGTCCGGTGTGGCGCGAGATGAAGGAGAACGCAGAACTTACCTGCAGCAGCGGCCGTGGCGGTGCACTGCTTGCCTCCGCGCTACAGAAACTCGCGAGCACCTGGGACGATGACTTTGAGCTGCACCTGGTCGGTCATTCGGCCGGCTCGATCATCCTTGGTAATCTGCTCACGCCCCTGGCCGCGTGCGGACTGAGTGCCAGCATCGCTTCGATACAGCTCTACGCGCCGGCCTGCTCGGTGCAGTTCGCCAACCGCCACTATGCGTCGCGTGCGGAAAGTACCGTGGCTGGGATGGCGCTTCCACCACCGGTGAAGTACCCAGCATCTGGCGCGAGGCGGCCAAGCAAGCCGGCTTGCGCGACCGCACAGCGGTGGTTGAACGCGACAAAATCATCCAGAGTGTCCAGCCGGCCAAGACCGCGAATGCGAGCCACGGCGGTTTCGACAACGACGTGGAAACATTCACCACCGCCCTTAAGCGCATTACCGGTGGCGCATTGCAGACGCCGGTGGACGATTTGCGCGGTTTCTAATTCGACCGCGCGGCGCCAGCGGGCCAGCTATGTCTGTCGCACAACAGACGCGCCAGGGCGGCATGATTAAGCTCTGCGTCACATGAGCGATGAAGCATTTGACCCCCGGCCCGCTGTGCGCGCGACGAACCGCTATCCCTTGCTGCGCATGCGGGACAGATAAGAATGTCCTTCGCGATGTGGTCACTGATCGCGGGCCTGTTGTTGACCAGCATGGCCTTGTCGGGCACTGCGGTGAGACGTTTGCCGGTCACGGCGGCGATGTTCTATCTGGCCGCCGGCTATGCGCTCGGCCCGGCGGCGGGAAATTTCCTCGCGCCCGATCCCCTCCTCTATTCGATACTCCTCGAGCGCATTGCCGAAGTGGCGGTGTTGATCTCTTTGTTCGCGGTCGGCCTCAAGCTGGGCCTGCCGTTTGGTGACCGCGGCTGGAGATTGCCAGCGCGGCTCGCCCTGGTCTCGATGTCGATCACGGTGGCCTTGATTGCCCTGCTCGGTGTGCTGTTACTCGGCCTGTCACTCGGCGCCGCGGTCTTGCTCGGCGCGATCCTTGCCCCCACCGACCCGGTGCTCGCATCCGATGTGCAAGTAGCGGCAGCGAACGACCGCGACCGCCTGCGCGTCAGCCTGACGGGCGAAGGCGGCCTGAACGACGGCGCCGCGTTTCCGTTTGTGATGCTGGGGCTGGGTTTGCTCGGATTACACGATCTCGGCGCCTATGGCTGGCGCTGGCTGATGCTGGACGCGTTGTGGGCTTCGGCCGGTGGGCTCGCGATCGGTGGAGTGCTGGGCACGGCGATCGGCAGATTGGTGGTCTATTTGCGCAGTCATCACCAGGAATCCGTCGGCCGCGACGAATTTCTCGCCCTCGGCCTCATCGCGCTGACCTATGGGGTCGCCGTGTCGTGCGGAACGGCAGGCTTCCTGGCGGTGTTCGCCGCCGGCCTGGCCTTGCAGCGGGTCAAGGAACACCCAGGTCAAGGTGCGGCGACAAGAACCCAGGAAGCGGGGCTGCAGAGCGCGGCAGCCCACCAAGCGCTGGCCACCGACGGGCAATACGCCAGTGCCTACATGATGCAGGAGGTGCAGGGTTTCAACGATCAGTTGGAGCGCCTCGCCGAGGTCGTGGTAGTCATGTTGGTCGGCGCCATGCTCGCTTATACCCAGTTGCCCTATCAGGACGGCTGGTTCGTCGCGCTGCTGTTCCTGGTGGTGCGTCCGCTGGCGGTGGGGCTGGGCTTACTCGGCGGACGGGCGTCGCGCGACCAGCGCATCCTGCTGTCATGGTTTGGCATCCGTGGCATCGGCTCCGTCTACTATCTGATGTATGCCATCAACCAAGGTTTGCCGCGGCCGCTCGCCGAACAGATCATCGCGCTGGTGCTATGGGTGGTGGCCGTTTCTATCGTCGTGCATGGCATTTCCGTGACGCCGCTGATGGAACTCTACGGGCGCCGCACGGCGCGCCGCGCGCCAGTGCGCTAGCCCTGGCAGCGCGGCAAGGTCCGTCAACGATCCCACCACCAGCGCGTACAGCTCGATACTGGCATTGTCTTGGTCAAAAAATTACCGCGATCCGAGTGCCCTCACTGGCCGTCGACTGAAAGTCGAGCGTCCAGCCAT
>JANLSI010000019.1:0-2286 GCA_031362345.1 Pseudomonadota bacterium | reverse complement strand
CCGTGCGCCCATCAGATTCATTCCACCGCGAGCTTGGCGCACAATCCGGCACGGCCTTGGCCGTTGCCATCTTCCTTGCGCTGCATGCGCCACCGTCGACCGCCGAGACCGACGTGCCGGCGGCCGGCACGCACACCTTCGAACAATCGTTGGCGAGCGACTATCAGGCGCTGTCGAATGCCGAGAGCGCCCAGGGTGACGAGCGGGACGCGGCCACCTATGCCGCACGCGCGGCTGCGGCCAGTAGCGGCGCACCGACTGCACCCGATGAGGTCGTTCTGCGCGGGGCTTTCCTCAAGGACCGCTATGTCAACGAATTGAGCGCGGCCCATGATCGTCTGCTCGGCGCCCTCGCTAAGACCGCCCGCAGCGACGCGCCGGCAGCGGCCGCACGTGCCCAGACTTCGTTCGACTGCTGGCTGGAACAGTCTGCCGAAGATCTACAGCCGGAGGATATCGAAGCCTGCAAGCAGTCTTTCTTAAGCGCGATGACGACGGTTGAATCCAGCACCCAGCCGGTCGCAGATGTAGCACCCGTTGCGACACCTGAGCCGTCGCCCCCAGCAGCGGTCGCTACGGCGCGCGTAGCGGACAGCTACCACGTGTTTTTCGACTTCGACAGTGCCGAGATGACGGCCGAAGCGATGACTGTGCTTGAGCAGATCAAGGCTGACATGAGCAGCCCGCCCCCGCGGCGCATGGTCGTGATCGGCCACACCAGCTCGATAGGCACGGAAAGCTACAACCAGAGGCTCTCGCAGCGGCGCGCCGAAGCGGTGAAATCGGCCCTGCTCGCACTGGCCGTGAATGCCGAAAGCATTACCACCGAGGCCCGTGGCGAGCACGACCAGCTGGTGGCGACCGCCGATGGCGTGCGCGAGCCGCGCAACCGTCAGGTCTTCGTCACGGTCACGCCGTGATCCTCTGACATCGCGTCTCACCAGGGCGCGCTACTGACCACTGATAACGACGCCGCCAGCGCGCGGCGTCGTTAGTAACGGTCTGTGAGTGTTGTCAGCCCCCGACAAGACCCGCGAGTATTTTCACGCTAAGCGTTGCGACGCACCGACCCGCTGAAGGCCGCTCGTCATCCTGGCCCATGCGCTCACGCCGCTGATGGTCAGCGGGCGCAACTCAGCTATTCCCAATCACCAGTCGAGGAACTCACGATGAATAAAGATCAAATGAAAGGCCGGCTCAAACAAGCCGAAGGCAAGGTCAAGGAAGTGGCCGGCAAGGTCGTCGGTAACGAACGTCTGCAAACCGAAGGTAAGATCGAAAAGGCGGTGGGCAAGGCACAGACGTCCTATGGCGATCTGAAAGACGCTGTCGAAAAAAAGCGCTAAAAGGACCCGACATCGCGCCCGTGTCGGCCTAGACACGGGCCGGCGCAGACCTATGCTGAAGGCGTCGAGTACTGCTCATCACATTTAGCATCGGCCCAATAGCGACACCATAGAGCGAGGAGATCCTCATGAACCGAATACTTGTATTACCGATTGCCATCGCAGCGCTCTGCTTGAGCTTGAGCGCCTGTGACAAACCGACGGTGAACGTCGGCACCCCGCCCGCCGCAGTACCTGGTCCTGCGGGCCCTGCCGGTGCCACCGGCGCCATGGGCAAGACTGGCGAGATGGGCGCACCTGGCGAAATGGGCAAGCAGGGTGAATCCGGTGACGGTACGACCGTCATCGTCGCGCCCGCCGAACCCGCCAAGGACTGACGTAGTTCGCCTGACTTGGCGGTGCATTGGCATCCTTTGAACTCAGCGTCCGGCGCCGGTGCCGGGCGCCCACCCATACGGAGACACTCATGACTAAGCCCAGCGTTCCGACCTCGAAAGCGAAGCCCTTCGGGCAGGCCCCCAAAGTGGGGAACACAAAATCGGTCCCCCCTTCGTCACAACGTCCACAGACGAATCAAAAGACCCGCTCGAAACCGGCGGGTAGCCCGCGCGTACCGGCGGACGAAGCCGTAACGGTGCCGCGCGTGCCTTTCGGCAAGCAGAGCCGGGCCCATCAAGCGCCGGAGGCTGCCAAGGGTAACGACGACGTCATGAGTCAACCGCAAGGCAACTAGTCGCAGTGACCCGTTGACGCCGACCCTGTGATCCGCGCCGCAGCATCCTGTCTAACACAAGCACAAGCACCATCATCATCATCATCATCGAGAAACATCATGCACACCCAATGTAAAAAACTGCTGCTGGCTTCGAGCATTGCACTGGCGCTCGCCAGCGGCGCCGCCAGCGCCGCCTCTCAGTCAATTTCCCAGGACGTCATCGAC
>JANLSI010000543.1:0-5701 GCA_031362345.1 Pseudomonadota bacterium | reverse complement strand
ATCGCGAGCGGCACCGGCACCATCACCGAGTCGGTGTTCGAGAACCGCTTCATGCATGTGCTGGAACTGCAACGCATGGGCGCGCAGGTCAAGCTCGAAGGCAATACGGCGATCACGACTGGCGTAAAGCAGCTCACCTGCGCGCCTGTGATGGCGACCGATCTGCGGGCCTCGGCGAGTCTGGTGCTGGCCGGCCTGGTGGCCAAGGGCGCAACCGAGGTCGACCGTATCTATCACATCGATCGCGGCTACGAGACCATCGAAGAAAAACTTTCCAATCTGGGCGCACAGATCAAACGCGTGCCGAGCTGAGGACGTCAGCGCCGCTGCGCGCCCGCGCCTGTCCCGGCTGATTCGAGCGACCATGGGCAATACATTCAATACCAATCCGGATGAGATCATGCTCGCGGTTTCCAAAGGCCGTATCCTGGAGCAGGCTCTGCCGTTGTTGGCGCGCATCGGCATCACCGCGACCGAAGACCCCGATAAGTCACGCAAGCTGGTGCTGGATACCACCCAGCCCGGCGTGCGGCTGCTGGTGATCCGTGCCACCGACGTGCCCACCTACGTGGAATACGGCGCGGCCGATCTGGGCATCGCCGGCAAGGACGTGCTGATGGAATACGAGAGTAGTGACTACTACGAGCCGCTGGATCTCAAGATTGCGCGCTGTCGTCTCGCCGTTGCCGGTCCGCCGCAGGCATCGCTGCGCGATGGTCGCACCCGCGTCGCCACCAAGTATTCGCGTGTCGCCCGTGAATATTTCGCGCGGCTCGGCATCCAGGCTGAAGTCATCAAGCTCTATGGCTCGATGGAGTTGGCGCCCCTGGTCGGGCTGGCCGATCGCATCGTCGATCTGGTCGACACCGGCAACACACTGCGCGCCAATGGTCTGGTCGAATTCGAGACTATCTGCGAGATTAGCGCGCGCCTGATCGTGAACAAAGCGGCGATGAAGACCAAACACCAGCGGGTCAGTGCGATTGTCGCCGCCTTGCGCGCGGTGGTGAACGATGATCAGATCTGAACTCATTCGTCGCCTCGATGCCCGCGCTGCGGGCTTCGAAGCCGAACTCTCGGCCCTGCTGGCTTGGGATGACGACACCCGCCCAGAAGTCATAGAAACGGTAAGCGCCATCGTCAACGACGTACGCCGTCGCGGTGACGCTGCGCTGATCGAATACACCAACCGCTTCGATCGCCGCCACCTCGGCGCCGCGCGCGAACTGGAGCTGCGCGACTTCGCCGATCTCGGCGCCGGCATCCCGCCGGATCTGTACGCCGCGCTGCGCACCGCCGCCGATCGCATACGCGCCTATCACGAACATCAGAAGCTTGAGTCCTGGGAGTACCGCGAAGCCGATGGCACGGTGCTCGGCCAGCAATTACGCGCCTTAGACCGGGTTGGTATTTATGTGCCGGGCGGCAAGGCTGCCTATCCGTCCTCGGTATTGATGAACACCATTCCGGCCAAAGTCGCCGGTGTCGGCGAGGTCGTGATGGTGGTGCCGGCGCCCGACGATGCGCTGGAACCGGTGGTGCTCGCGGCAGCGGTCATCGCCGGCGTCGATCGGCTATTCACCATTGGCGGCGCGCAGGCTATCGCTGCGCTCGCCTATGGCACGCAGACCGTGCCGGCGGTCGACAAGATTGTCGGGCCGGGCAATATCTACGTCGCGACCGCCAAATCGATGGTCTTCGGCCGCGTCGGTATCGACATGATCGCGGGCCCTTCGGAGATCCTCATAATCTGCGACGGCGCGACCGATCCCGACTGGATAGCGATGGATCTGTTCTCGCAGGCCGAGCACGACGAGCAGGCCCAGTCGATTCTGTTATCGCCTGATGCGTCGCATCTCGATGCAGTGGCGGCCAGCATCGCGCGCTTGCTGCCGGATCTGCCGCGCGCCGACATTATCCGCCAGGCGCTGGCCGCGCGTGGCGCGCTGGTGCAGGTCAGCGACATTGAGCAGGCCATCGCCCTCGCCAACCGTATCGCACCTGAGCATCTCGAACTGTCGGTCGCCGAGCCGCGTCGCTGGTTGCCCCAAATCCGACACGCCGGCGCGATCTTCCTCGGCCGTTATACCGCCGAGGCGCTGGGCGATTATTGCGCGGGCCCTAATCACGTCTTGCCGACCGCCGGGAGCGCGCGCTTCTCGTCGCCGCTGGGGGTGTACGACTTTCAGAAGCGCTCCTCGATCATCGAGTGCTCAGCAGCCGGCGCTGCCACGCTCGGTCGAATCGCGGGCACGCTGGCGCGCGGCGAGGGCTTAGTGGCCCACGCCCGTTCGGCCGATTATCGCGTGCCGGCATCATGAGCATCACTGAACGTATCACTCGTTTCGTCTCGCCCTGGGTGCGAGAACTGACGCCTTACCACGTCGCCGACGCGAGCGGTCTGATCAAGCTCGATGCGATGGAAAACCCGTTCCCCTTGCCGCTGACCCTGCGTGAGCCGTGGAACGATGTCATCGCCCGTACCGAGCTCAACCGCTACCCAGACTCCCACTCGACCGCGCTCAAAGCGGCCTGGCGCGCGAGTCTCGCGCTGCCCGATGAGCTTGGCATGATCCTCGGCAACGGCTCGGACGAATTGATCCACTTGCTATGCATGGCCATGGCCGGTGTGCCGGGCGCGTGCGTTTTGAGCCCCGAGCCGAGTTTTGCGGTGTATCGCATTGCCGCGCAGTCGCTGGGTCTGAATTTCGTTGGCGTGCCGCTCAGGGACACGGATTTCTCGCTCGATGTGGCGACCATGCTGGCGGCCATCGAGCGTAGCCAGCCGGCGCTGGTATTCCTTGCCAGCCCCAATAATCCAACCGCCAACCGCATCGATGGCGAGGGTCTCGAAGCGATCTGCGCGGCGGCACCGGGATTGGTGGTGCTGGACGAGGCTTATTACCGCTTCGCCAATGGCACACGGGTGCTGGAAGCCATCCGGCACGACAACCTGGTGGTCATGCATACCCTGTCGAAGATCGGCTTGGCGGGCCTGCGGCTTGGCGCCTTGTTCGGCGCGCAGGCGTGGATAGATCTGCTCGAACGACTGCGCATGCCTTACAACATCAATGCCCTGACCCAGGTCGGCGCGCAGTTCGCGCTTGAGCATCTGGCGGATTTCGAACGCCAGATCGCGCTCATCCTCGAGGCGCGCGCCGATCTCTACGCTGCGCTGTCTGACCTGAGCGGTATCCACGCCTGGTCCAGTGCCACCAACTTTATCCTGTTCCGCACGGCGCCGGGCCGCGCCACCGAAGTCTTCGAATCGCTGCGTGCGCACGGGGTATTGATCAAGAACGTTTCTGCGGCTCATCCGATGCTAGCCGACTGCCTGCGTGTGACGGTCGGTACACCTCGCGAAAACGCGATTTTCATTGCAGCCTTGACCCGCGCGCTGACCTGAGATCGGCGATTGTGATCATGCCTTGAGAGCGGGGCTCACAGTCGCGTGCGGAGCACCGCAGGGGCCGAATCACTGCGATTTTGGTGTTATACTCGCCAGCCATCAGACGTGACCTTCAACCGTGTGCAGTGGGCATGGCATCACGCATAAAGCGCACGTGGCTTGAGTGGACAACGAGCGGGCGAGGGGACATCACGGGTATCTGTGCCGAAGTTGCTGCGCCGGGTTCGGCCCGCGCGCTGCCGTCGGCATGACCATCACTTTGCAGGAGACCTGAGAGCATGAGCGAGACTGCTGTCGATCTGGATCGACGCCGCTTTCTCACCGGCACCGCCGCCATCATTGGCGGCATCGGTGCGGCAACCGCAGCGGTACCATTCATCGCGTCGTTTCAACCCAGCGCCCGCGCCAAGGCCATCGGTGCGCCGGTCGAAGCCGACATCAGCGCCATCGAATCTGGCCAGCGCGTGACTTTTAAATGGCGCGGCAAGCCGGTCTGGGTTCTGCGCCGTACGCCCGAGCAAGTCGAAGCGCTTAAGGCCGGCGGCACGCTGCGTGACCCCGAATCCAAGGAATCAGAGCAGCCTGAGTTCGCCATGAACGCCTGGCGTTCGTCCAAGCCGGAATACCTGGTGTTGGTCGGCGTCTGCACCCATCTCGGCTGCTCGCCGTCTTTTCGTCCCTTGCCCGATGGCGAGGTCGGGCCTGACTGGAA
Source organism: Pseudomonadota bacterium (assembly GCA_031362345.1). GTDB lineage: Bacteria > Pseudomonadota > Gammaproteobacteria > JADJYF01. The sequence goes on along the minus strand of JANLSI010000543.1, from coordinate 1,580 downwards.
GGGTGGTTTCTACTGTCCCTGCCACGGTTCGAAGTTCGATCTGGCCGGGCGCGTGTTCGTCGACGTGCCGGCGCCGCTGAACTTGGTCGTCCCGCCTTACAAGTACTTGAGCGACACCCGCATCCTGATCGGCGAATCAGACGGAGGCTCCGCATGAGTTTCATCGGTAAGGGCCTGATCGGCCTGCGCGACTGGGTCGATGACCGTTTCCCGCTCATGCAGTTGTGGAACGATCATATGGGCGCGTATTACGCGCCCAAGAATTTCAATTTCTGGTACTACTTCGGCGCGCTGTCGCTGGTGGTGCTGGTCATTCAGATCGTGACCGGCATCTGGCTGGTGATGAACTATAAGCCCGATGCGGCGAGCGCTTTTGCTTCGGTCGAATACATCATGCGCGATGTGGACTGGGGCTGGTTGATCCGCTACATGCATTCAACCGGCGCCTCGTTCTTCTTCATCGTCGTCTATCTGCACATGTTTCGCGCCCTGCTCTACGGCTCATACAAGCAGCCACGCGAGTTGATCTGGATCCTGGGCATGTTTCTCTATCTGTCGCTGATGGCCGAGGCCTTCTTCGGCTACCTGTTGCCGTGGGGCCAGATGTCGTTCTGGGGCGCACAGGTGATCACTTCGCTGTTCGGCGCGGTGCCGGTGGTCGGCGAGCAACTCGCCCAGCTGATCCGCGGTGATTACGTGATCTCCGACATCACCTTGAACCGCTTCTTCTCCTTCCATGTCATCGCGCTGCCGTTCGCGATCGCGGGCCTGGTGGTACTGCACATCATTGCGCTGCACGAAGTCGGTTCCAACAACCCCGATGGCATCGAGATCAAAAAGCTTAAGGACAAGGATGGCAAGCCGCTCGACGGCATCCCCTTCCATCCTTACTACACGGTCAAGGACTCGGTGGGCGTGGTCGTGTTCCTCATGATCTTCGCCGGCGTGGTGTTCTTCGCACCGGAGATGGGTGGCTACTTCATTGAGGACAACAATTTCATTCCGGCCGATCCGATGAAGACCCCGCTGCATATTGCGCCGGTGTGGTATTTCACGCCCTACTACTCGATCCTGCGCGCCAACACCGTTGACTTCTTCGGTGTGCCGGGCAAGTTATGGGGTGTGATCTTCATGGGGCTCGGCACCATGGTGTTCTTCCTGATGCCGTGGCTGGACCGCAGCCCGGTTAAGTCGATTCGTTATCGCGGTGGCATCTACAAGGCTGCGCTGGCGACCTTTGTGGTCTCGTTCTTGGTCTTAGGCTACCTCGGCACCTTGCCGGTGACCAAAGGGCGGACGTTAACGGCGCAGATCTTCACGGTCGTGTATTTCCTGTTCTTCATCCTCATGCCGTTCTATACGAAATGGGACAAGACCAAGCCGGTGCCGGAAAGGGTGACGCACTGATGAATAAGATCATCTTCGCCTTGTGCTTATTGGTTTGGGGCGGCTTGGTGCCGGCCAATGAGGGCGGCCCGCCGCTGCTGGAAAGCCACGCCAACCTCGACAGCAAACTCAATCTCCAGCGTGGTGCCCGAATCTTCGTCAACTACTGCCTGAGCTGCCATTCGGCAAGCTTC
>JANLSI010000843.1:0-5398 GCA_031362345.1 Pseudomonadota bacterium | reverse complement strand
GGCGTTATCGTGCGGCTCGAACACCGCTGCCACCGCCGCACCGATGACGACCTCTTGCAGCGGGTCACCGAGCAGATTGCCGATCATCCGCACTTGGCCGTACTCGGATAGTTCGACCAGCACGACCAGATAGGGACCATGGCCGTTCAGTGCCGCATGCACTGGGTGATGGGGGCGCTCGTAACTGTAGATGTGACCGCGACCAACGATGTCGACCCACACCATCTCAAACGAATGGCAACGATGGCAGATCCATTCCGGTCCCCATTGCCAGGACTGGCAGGCGCTGCAACGCTGAATGCGCAGCTTGCCCGCGCGCGTGCCGGCCCAGTACGGCGCGGCCAAACCGTCGGGACCGGTACCGGGCTGCGGCAGCCCCTCGGGAAGATAGGTGCTGTTCACAGTGCTGCCTCCGATCCAAGAATCAAGGAACTGACCGGCGTGACCATCGGCCCACCCATGATGATGGCGGCGTCATTGTTGTGCGCTTGGTTGATAGCCACGCCACGGATCTGACGCACGGATTCGTGCACCAACTCCAAGCCGTGCATATAGCATTCGGCGAGATTGCCGCCGCTGGTATTGAGCGGCATGCCGCCGTGCGGCGCGATGAGATTGTCTTTCACCAGTACCTCGTTGGCCTCATCGGCTTTCACCAAGCCGTGTTCGACCAGGCTCATGAGTACACCGCCGGTGAAGTTCTCATAACACTGCACGATACCCATGTCTGCCGGCGAGAGCTTGGCCATTTGATAGAGCCGCGGCGCGAGTTGCGTGAAGTGACTGCTCGCATAATTCGGCATGTTGTGCGCCGGTGCGGCGCTGCGTTCGTCGCAACCCTGCGCACAGGCGAGGATATAGGCCGGCTTGTTCTTGAGATCTCGCGCACGTTCGGCCGACACCACGATCACCGCCGCCGCGCCATCATTCTCCTGGCAGCAATCGTAAAGATGGAAGAAGGGTTCGATGATCCAGCGCGAAGTGTCGTACTGCGCTTCGTCCAGCGGTCGGCCGCGCATCACGGCATTGGGATTGTTCTGCGCATGGTGATAGCAGGCCAGCGAGATGGCGCGCAACGCATCCTGCTTGATGCCGTGGTCGTGCATGAAGCGCGTAACCTTCATGGCGAAGCGCTGCGCCGGCGACATCACACCATAGGGAACGACGAAGGCATCATCGCCGGACAAGACCGGTGCCGCACCGCTGCGGCCGTAACGCCGATACTGCCCCTGGGCGAGCGAGCGGAACGCGACCACGCAATCGGCCATGCCGGTGGCGACCGCCGCTGCCGCATTGCCGATCGCCCCGCATACGCCACCACCGCCGCCGCCCCAGAACATATTAGAAAACTTGAGTTCCTTGATGCCGAGCGCCGCCGCCAGATGACCTGCGTCCGAGCGGTCATCGCCGTAGGAGGCGAAGCCGTCGATTTCGTGGGGGCTGATGCCGGCATCGGCGCAGGCACTCACCACCGCTAGAAGCGCGAGCTTGAATTCGCTGTGGGGCGAGGCCCCGTGTTTGTAATAGGTCGTCTCACCGATGCCGGTGATGGCAGTCTTGCCACGCAAACTTCGTTCGGACATGCCTTTCCCCTAAAAGATCTAGCCTTCACCACTTCGGTCGAAGTCGAAATCGCTGGCGCTTCGCGCCGAATTGCCAGCACGACGAGCAGCCCCTCGCCGCGCGCGTTGGACCGCGACTGTTTCACTAAGGTCACGGCCCTGAGTGCTCGCGATTATAAACACTGCGGCAACCACTCCCCATAGCTTGCGCGATGCCAGCACGCCGATCGGACGTACACTGGCAAAGGTGTTACCGTCCAATCTCATACTCATCTAAACAGAAGGAACGACGTCATGGCCAAAGGTCAAGTACGCAGCGGTCGCGAACCGAAGAAGCCCAAACAAGTGAAGAAGCCGGATGCAACCGTCAGTTCGGTGTTCGGCGGTGCCTCGCCGGGCACACGCGCCGGATCGACCCGCCCTCCGGGAAAATAGAGCCTGCGCTTGGTTCGGGAACCACACTACGCACACCGCTGCCGAAAGTGTCGTTCTCGGGCCTGTGGGTGGACGGCCGCTAGGGTTCAGCATACCCGTCTGTCTTTCTTTTTCGCATGTCCTGATGTCGACTATCGAGCGCGGCCAGTGCGTTACTCCGCCATGACGGCCTGCCGCCTTGCCGGCAAGGCCAATATCCCCACGCCGACGAAGACCGTCGCCGCGCCGAGCATGATGCGCGTGCTCAAAGGCTCGCCCAGCAGGCTGATGCCGAACACCACCCCGAGGATCGGCGACAACAACGACAAAGGTGCGATCAGCGAAACTTCGTAGCGCTGCAGTAGGTAGTAATAGGCGTTATGGCCGATCAGGCTCGCGCCTATGGTGGTGAACAGCAAAGCCGCCCAGGTGATGGGCTGCGCGTTGATGATCTTCGCCGTCTGTGCCGATTCGAACAGAAAACTCGCGCACAACAGCAGCGGCGCGGTGATCACCGCCGTCCACGCCTGCAACTGAAACACGCCGACGCGAGTCAATCTGCGCATACAGACCGCAGCAATCGCCCCCGACAGCGCGGCGGCCGCTGCGAACAACACACCCGTGCGCGCCTCGAATACATGGGGATCGAAACTGACGATGATCACGCCAACAAAAGTCATCGCGATACCGGCCCAACGCCGCCAGCGCACCACCTCGCCGAGGAAGATGATCGAGAGCACGGTTGCGAACGGCACATTCAACTGCGCGACTACCGCCACCACCGACGCTGCCGTCATGGCGAGACCAATGAACATCAACCCGAAATGAAAGGCGCCATTGAATAACGCGATGACGAGCACATCACGCATACGCCCACGCGCGGGCTTCAGAAACGGCAGTAGCACCACCGCCAGGATCAGAAAACGCAGACCGGTGAACAACAGCGGCGGCATGTCCTGCACCCCGACCTTGGCCGCGACGAAGTTAAAGCCCCAGATCGTGCAGATCAGGAGCATGAGGGCCAGATGTTGGGGCGCCATGATGTCGATGCGGGTGGGCGTCGCCTTGCCACTACTGTCGGACTTAGGGTGAATCTGCTGTGACGCTGGTGTTACTTAGGCGTTGGCGCGGCCCTGTCCAGAACGCGGCTTGAGTTTCACCGGCAGGTGTTTCAAGCCCCCAACGAAGGTCGACTGTACGCGCTCGACCGGGCCGGTGATCTCGATGCCGTCGTAGCGGGTCAGCAGCTCTTCGAGCGCCAGCCGGATCTCCATTTTTGCGAGCGGGCCGCCGAGGCAGAAATGCGGGCCGGCGCCAAAGCCGAGATGCAGATTGGGATGGCGCGTGACGTCGAAGTCGTAAGGGCGGTCAAAAACCTCCGGGTCGCGATTGGCCGACGGGAACCACAGCATTACGCGTTCGTTCTCACGGATGCGCTTGCCGCCCAGTTCGGTGTCGGTAGTCGGTGTGCGCATGAGTGAAATCACTGGGTCCGACCAGCGCACAATCTCCTCGGTGGCGAGACGCAGGCGGCGCGGGTCTTCGCGCAGCAGGGCCATCTGTTGCGGGTTTTCGAGCAAGGCAAGCACGCCGCCGGAGAAGGCGTTCCGCGTGGTCTCGAAACCGGCCAGAATGATTTGCACGGCGTTGTAGGTCACCATGCTCGGCGAGAGCGGTTCATTGTCGATTGTTGCATTCGCGAGCGCGGTCAGGGGATCGGAAAACGGACAACCCCGTCGCTCGGACGAGCGCTGCATGCCGTATGCATACAGATGTCGAAAGCCGTGGATCACCGTTTCAGCGACGGTGCCCACTTGGTATTCGGGATCGGACCCGCCTATCGCCATCTTGCCCCACGACAGCATGTCGTCCCAATCGCTGGCCGGCAGGGCGAGAATGTCGCAGATCACGGCCATCGGAATACGCACCGCGAGATCCGACACCAGATCGATCTCGCCGTGTTGCGGCAACTGGTCGAAGATTTCCCCTATCAGTCGCTTGGTGCGCTCTTCGCCGTCGGCCAAGGCCTTAGGCAGAAAGGGCGTGGAGATAACTTTCCGTATAGCGGTATGCCGTGGCGGATCGATCATCGCAACATTCTGGCCCACGCCCCAGGCCTCGGCGGCGATGGCGGCCATGGCGTCGTCGATCACCGGGAACACGCCTTCGCGTTCCGAGCTGAACAGACCGGGCTCGTTGAGTATGGTCTTGATATCGGCATGACGAAAAACAGACCAGTAACCGCGCCCATCGGGACTCGCGGTCCAATGCACCGGGTCTTCGACGCGCATGCGATCGAACAAGCGATAGTGCTCACCCGTGGCAAAGAACGCAGGGTCATTCAATTGTTCATCGACGTGCATGAAGGCGTCCTCCTCGCAGGCAGCGCTCGATCGGCCGCCGAGGCTGGTAGGGTATTAGGGCAGTATAAACGCGCGTGGGGCCTGCAACACCGCAGGTGTGCCGCAGCACGCTTTGCGCGTCTGGTTGTTCGCTCGGGCGCGGGCATAAGCGGCTCGCGCCACGCCGACATCGTGTCCAGCGCGACGCCATGCGCATGCGCTATTAAGCGCGGCCACGCCGTCGTCAACTATCTATCTGTCTGTCTACTTGCACAGTTCAACTGCCCGTTGAAATGCCGGGCGCGCTTCGACGCGGGCCAGATAGGCGACTATCGCCGGGCATTTGTCCAAGGGTGGATGGCCCTTCATGATCGGGATCGCTTTGCCGTTCGCGAGATGTAGCGAATAGGTCACCATGATATCGGCGCCGGTGAACTCCTGGCCGGCAACATAGGGGGTTTTTTCCAAGCTCTGGTTCAGATAGCTGAAGACGGTCTGGTATTCGCCATCGCTGAAACCCTTCAAGCCCGGCGACTCGGTTTGCGTCAGCGTGCATAGCACTTCTAACACCACGGGTAACATGAGGGTGGATTCAGCCGCGTGCATCCACTGCTGATAGGCGCGGTACTCGGTGGTCCCAGCCGCCGGCCGTAAGCGGCCCTGGCCGTAGGTGTCGAGCATGTATTCGATAATCGCCCCGGATTCGCCGAGCGTGATATCGCCATCCTGAATGGCCGGTGCCTTGCCCATCGGCGCGACCGTCCATAACGAGTCAGGCGAGCGGAAGGTTTCCGGGTTGCGCTCGTGACGCACGAGTTCGTATTTCAGCCCCAGTTCCTCGGCAAGCCACACGATGCGATCCGATCGCGACAGCACGAGATGGTGAATTTTCAGCACGAGTTTATCCCTGTATTGATGACGGTTTTTCGGTAGTGCGGTTTGCTGGTCGCACGCGGTGCGTTGAAGTTAGCAATCCTAGCCCCAAGGGTCTACGCCTGATCGGTTCGACGCGGCACCGGATCGCCAGCAAATATTCAATTGCCGAGCAATTTTCGAGAGGTGGCGAGGGCGTGCTGCTTG
>JANLSI010000787.1:0-2271 GCA_031362345.1 Pseudomonadota bacterium | reverse complement strand
CGCGATTTCGTTGGCCGACAGGTTGGCGCTCGGCAGCAGTTCCAGGACATCAAAGCCGCGGTCAATTACATGGTCGAAGCCGCCAAGTAAGCGGGAACAAAAAGGGGCTCTGCCGACCACGCTAAACCTCAAGCGTGGTGGGCAGAGCCCTTTTTTTGTAGCTCACGACAACTTTCAGCTGGCCGCTTCCAGGCCCGCATAGGCCGCCACCAGCCACTTCATGCCCTCGGCTTCGAAGTTGACCTGCACCCGTGAATGCTCGCCCTGGCCTTCCATATGCAACACCACGCCCTCGCCAAACATGCGATGTCGCACGCGTTGTCCGAGACGCAAACCAAAGGCATTGGCGGTGTTCTCTGACACCATGCCCGCGCCACCGGCGAGCCCGGTACGCCCGGCGCTCACCCGGCCACCAAGGCGCACTTCTTCCATCGCTTCGCGCGGCAGTTCGCGGATGAAACGCGAGGGTTGCGGATAATAATCGGCGCCGTGCAAGCGCCGTGACTCGGCATAGGTGATGGTGAGCTTCTTCATCGCCCGGGTGATGCCGACGTAACACAGGCGGCGCTCTTCTTCGAGCTGTACCGGATCCGAGGCCGAACGCTGATGGGGAAAAAGGCCTTCTTCCACGCCCACTAAAAACACCTGCGGGAATTCCAGACCCTTGGCCGAGTGCAGGGTCATGAGCTGCACACAATCGCTATAGGCTTCGGCCTGACCGTCGCCCGATTCCAGCGCGGCATGGGTCAGGAAGGCGGCCAGGATCGGGATCTCTTCGTCATCAACGGAAGGCTTGAAGTCGCGCGCCGCGCTGACCAGTTCCTCCAGGTTCTCGATGCGGTCCAGGCCGCGCTCGCCTTTCTCCTTTTTGTAGTGCTCGATGAGGCCGGAATGGGCGATGACGTGTTCGAGCAGCTCCGACAGTGGCAGCTCGTTGACCGCCACACTCAGGCGATCGATCAAGTCCAAGAAACGCTGCAGGGCACCGAGCGAACGCGCCGACAATTCCCGGGTATCGGCCAGACGCCGCGTGGCGTCCCACAGGGTAATGCGTTCGCGCTTGGCGACCTCGCGTAATTCGTCGATAGCGCGCTGGCCGATGCCGCGCGGCGGCACGTTGACGATGCGTTCGAAAGCCGCGTCGTCACCGCGCGAGGTGGCGAGCCGTACATAGCCCAGCGCGTCCTTAATCTCGGCGCGTTCGTAGAAGCGGAAGCCGCCATAGACGCGATAGGGCAGATCGGCCTGGCGCAAGGCGTCTTCCAATACGCGCGACTGGGCGCTGGTGCGATAAAGCATGGCGCATTCCGTGAGACGGCCACCGTGGTCGCGCCACCCGCAGATGCGATCGACGCAGAAGCGTGCCTCGTCCAGATCGTTATAGGCCGCATAGAGCGTGATCGGCTCGCCCTGCGCGCCGTCGGTCCACAATTCCTTGCCCAGACGCGAAGGGTTATTGGCGATGAGGGTGTTGGCGGCGGCGAGGATATTGGCCGTCGAGCGATAGTTCTGCTCCAGGCGCACGAGTTCGTTGTGGGGGAAATCCTTGCGGAAATGCTGCATGTTCTCGACCCGCGCGCCACGCCAGCTATAGATCGACTGATCGTCGTCGCCCACCACGAAGATATTGCCGTCATCGCCCACCAGGTTCTTCAGCCACGCGTATTGAATGGCATTGGTGTCCTGGAACTCGTCCACCAGCACATGCCAGAAGCGATCACGATAATGGCGCAGCAGACCGGCATGGGACATCCACAGCTCGTGGGCGCGCAACAGCATCTCGGCGAAATCGACTAAACCTGCGCGCGCACAGGCCTCTTCATAGGCGCGATAGATGTCGACCATGGTATGCAGCGCGCCGTCACCATAGTCGTCGATGTGTTGCGGTCGTTGGCCGTCGTCCTTGCGCGCGTTGATGAACCACTGCGCCTCCTTGGCCGGCCATTCGTTGTCGTCCAGATTGAGACCACGGATGACGCGCTTCACCACCCGCAGTTGATCGTCGGAATCAATGATCTGGAAATTGTCCGGCAGGCCGGCGTCGCGGGCATGGGCGCGCAGCACGCGATGGGCGATGTTGTGAAAAGTGCCAACCCACATGCCGCCGATGGGGCGACCGGTGAGGGCTTCGATGCGCCCGCGCATCTCTGCGGCCGCCTTGTTGGTAAAGGTCACCGCCAGGATGCCGAGCGGTGAGGCCTGGCCGGTCTCGAGATACCAGGCGATGCGATGCACCAGCACGCGGGTCTTGCCGCTGCCGGCGCCGGCCAG
>JANLSI010000746.1:0-4951 GCA_031362345.1 Pseudomonadota bacterium | reverse complement strand
TGGACGATTTCACCGCTTTCATCGAACATGAAACGGCCCACGCCGAGCAACGCGCCGAAAAATCTTCGCGCTCGCTACGCACTCGCGAACAGATAGTGTTGGCCAAGATGGCGGTAGACGAGGAACTGCGCACGCGTCTGAAAGGTTTCGACGTGCGTGAATTTGTGCAGAACTTCCAGATCGATTATTGGCGTCAACTCTTGATCATCACCCATGACGAACACGGTGTCGGCAGCGATGAATGGCACGAACAGATCAAGACCGTCGATGAACTGGTGTGGTCGGTACAGCCTAAGACCAGCCCTGAAGATCGCAAACAACTGAGCGCGCGCCTGTCGCAGATGTTGAAGATTATCAAACGCGGCATGGTGGCGCTGGAAATGCCAGCACCCGCATGCTCGAAGTTCCTGAGCATGCTCGCCAGCCTGCACGTGGTCGCCATCAAGAACATCGAGGAATCGAGCATCGCGGCGCGCAAACTGAGCCACGTGCCCGAAACGGCGACGCCCGTCCCAGCCAGACCCGCCGACGTCAACGACCCCTCCAGCGAGGAATTCATTAAACGCGGGCTGGCGCGCATCTTCGAGCGTAAGGTTGGCGAACCGATCGAGCTCGACATCGATTTCTCGGCCTTTGAGGCCGCGACAGTGTGCGAGCAGCCGAACAAGGCATGCAGCGACGACCTAGCCAACAACGTCGACCTCGAATATTTCGTGGAGCAGATCACGACGCTCGATCTCGGTGACTGGATGGAGTTTACCGACGACGATGGCAGCGTGGTGCGCGGGCGTTTCACCTGGATTAGTCCCACTACCGGCCGCTATTTGTTCACCAACCGTCAGGGCGACATGATGCGCGACACCTCGCTCATCGACCTCGCCCAGCAAGTGAAGGACAAGCGCGCGCTCATCATCCACGCCGAAGCCGACCCGCTGTTCGACCGCGTACTGGGCGAGCTGATAGACAAACTCGAGGCGCAAACCGCCGCCGCCTGAACCGTGCGCAAGCGAGCGGCCCAGGCGCCGCTCGGTAAGCAGCCCGTGGCGCTTCCCGGCCCGCGCTATAGCGCGGCTTGCCAGACCAGTCACTTAGTTAATATATTAATCATTAACTCCTTAATGACCTGGTCAAGCCATGGCGATGCAGGACTTCAGTCACTCCCTGCCGATGATGCTCTACCGGGCGTTGGACGCGGTGATGCCGCGCTTCCGCCGCATTTTTACAGCCGCCGGGCTGACTGAGCAGCAATGGCGGGTGCTGCGAGTGCTGTGGGAACACGACGAAATTGCGCAAGGCGCACTGGCCGGGCTGACACTTATCCCGCCGCCCAGTCTGATAGGCGTGCTCGATCGGCTGACTGGCAGCGGACTCATCGAACGACGCCGCTCCGAGCGCGATCGCCGCATGGTGTACGTGGCCGCCACCCGCGCCGGGCGTCGACTGGAAGAAAAGCTCATGCCCGAAGTCGCCAAAGTCTATGCCGATCTCCGCGCCTCGCTGGATGGCCAGACTTGGGCGCGACTCGAATTTGGATTGCAATGTCTGACGGGCGACGTGACAGCCACGCGCGGCAGCAAACCGCGCGTCCCTCGCCAACGAACCAGGACCAAGCCATGAGCACATCGAACACCGGCACCGGCATACGTAACGGCAATCAATATCTAGCCGGCCTTAAAGATGGTCGCGAAGTATGGCTGGCCGGTAAACGAGTGGCGGACGTCACCACCGAACCAGGGCTGTGCCGCAGTGCCCACACGCTGGCCGGCTTCATGGACAAACAATTCGATCCCGCGCTCGCCGACACACTCACCTATGAAGACCACGGCCGGCGCTATGGCATGTCCTTCCTCGTGCCGCGCTCGCAGGCCGATGTGGCGCGACGGGGCGCGGCCTTTTACGCATGGGCCAGCTGGTCGAACGGTATGTTCGGCCGCACGCCGGACTACAAGAATGCTTCATTGATGGCCTTCGCCGCCGGCGCGGATTTTCTCGCCCAGGGGCGCCCCGAATTCGGCGAGAACATGCGCCGCTACTACCAATACGTCCGCGACAACGACAAGGTGCTGACCCACACCCTGGTCAACCCGACTTTCAATCACGCCCAGGCGAAGGAAGGCAAATATAGCGACAAGGTCGCGCTGCAGATCGTCAAGGAAACCGACGCCGGTATCGTCGTCAATGGTGCGCGCCTGCTCGCGACCTTAGGCCCCCACGCCGATGAAATCGAGGTCTTCCCCTCCAGCCTACTGACCGCCTCACCGGACAACTTGCCGTTCGCCTTTGCCTTCGCGCTGCCGCTAGCAACGCCAGGCATACGGCTGATCTGCCGCGATACCTACGACCTCTCACAATCCCACTTCGATGCACCGCTGGCCTCACGGTTTGAGGAAATGGACGCCGTCGTGGTATTCGACAACGTACTAGTGCCCTGGCAGCGGGTCTTCATGTACCGCGATCCCCTGCTGTGCAATCGCGCCTTTTCCGAGACCAATGCCGTTGTCCACATGATGCACCAGGTGGTCTGTGCCAAACTGGCGAAGGCCGAATTCGTCGTCGGCCTGTTGTGCGCGATGGCGCGCGCGACGGGCAAGGACAAAGACATGGAGGTCAAAGCGCAGATCGCCGAAGCGATGTGGATAACCGAGAGCCTGCGCGCCTTTCGTTACGCCGGCGAAGGCCAGGCCCATGCCGATCAGCGCGGGGTGTTCGTACCCTTGCGCCGGCCGCTCGATACCTCGCGCAATCTATTCCCGAAGATGTACCCACGTCTGATCGAGCTGGTGCAATTGCTTGGCTCAAGTTCGCTCATGGCCATCCCCTGCGAGGCCGATTTCTCCAACGCCATCGGCCCGGATGTCGAGCAGTACTTCCAAACCGTTAATCTCGACAGCCACCATCGCGTCGCGCTGTTTCGCCTCGCCCACGACGTCGCCGTGTCGGCCTTCGGCAGCCGCCAGACCCTCTACGAGCGCTTCTTCTTCGGCCCGCAGAACATCATGGCCTCGATCTATTACGACCTCTACGACAAGGACGAGATGATCGCGCGGGTGGAGGCCTTGCTGGCGCGCGCCTAGCACCGCCTTTGTGGGTCCGAATTCATTAGGACCCACAGCTACAGGGCAGGACTACTCGCCCTCACCACCGCCGAGCGCGGCGGAGAACTCCGCCAATAGTCCATACAAGGTCTCGAGCTTTTGCCCGCCGAACTCGCTCGCAATAGCGGCATACAACGCTTCTGCATCGGGCGCTACTGCGTCGAACAGTTTGCGTCCCTTGGCAGTCAGCGCAAACAGCACGCGACGTTGATCGCTCGCATGGGCGCTGCGTCTGATCATCTTCTGCATTTCGAAATACTTCAGGATGCGGGTCAGACTCGGCGCCAGCAGAAAACTTCGGCGTGCAAGCTCGCGACCATCGAGCGCCTCGCTGGCGGCCAGTACGCGGATCACGCGCCACTGTTGTTCGGTCAGGTGATGGCCGCGCAACATCGGCCGGAAGCGCGCCATCGCCGCTTCGCGCGCTTTCAGTAGTTGCAAGGGCAGCGAGAGTTCAATGTCGCGCAGAAAGTCGCCGGCGCGAGCGCGACGCGCCAGGCTTGCGCTCACGGACTCTCGGCCACGACGGTATTGGATAAGACGCCGATGCCCGGCACCTCCACTTCCACGATATCGCCGGGTCGCAAGTATTTTGGCGGGTCGAAGCGGGCACCGGCGCCATTGGGTGTACCCGTGGCGATGATGTCGCCGGGCTGCAAGCGATAGAACGTCGAGAGATAGCTTAGGAGGTAGCGAAACGGAAACATGAGATTGGCAGTCACGTCGTTCTGCCGCTGTTCGCCGTTGACACGGGTCATGACGCGCAGCTCGCTCATCGGATCCAGTTCGTCGGCGCTGACCAGCCATGGTCCCATCGCGCCGGAGTGCTCGAAGTTCTTGCCTTGCGTGACGTTAAATTTGGAGTGCCGCAGGTAATCGCGCACCGATCCTTCGTTCATGATAGTCAGTCCGGCGACGTGATGATGGGCGGCGGCCGCATCGATGCGTCGCCCGGCACGACCGACGACGATGACGATTTCACCCTCGTAATCGAGCTGGTCCGATTCAGGGGGATCAACAATTGGCGCCCGATGACCGACCAGGGAATCGCGCGAGCGCATGAACACACTGGGAAACTTCGGCACTGCGGAGCCGTCTTGGTATTCTTCGTTGCGACTGGCGTAATTGACGCCGATGCAGATGATTTTTTCGGGGTTGGGGATGGGCGGCAGATAAGTGATATCAGTCAGTGCAAGGTCGGCGCTGACGGCGCGCGCTTCGTCGGCCAGGGCGCCCAGCCGGTCCGCACGCAGCGCGGCACGCAGATCAGGCAGTTCGCCGTGGCGCGCACCGAGATCGACCACCCCCGCGCCGAGCACGGCGCCAAAACTCGCGCGCCCATGGTGAGTAAAACTCAGGAATTTCATCGGCTGTGCCGCTCATCGAGCAGACCGGCGCGTGCGAGCACGCCATCGAGTCGTCGTTCAAGCTCGGGTGTCGCCGGCACCATCGGCAAACGGTGTTCGTTGTGACTCAGGATGCCGAGTTTCTTCATCATGTACTTCATGGGGATCGGGTTGGTGTCATAGAACACCGCCTGGTTGATCTCGAGCAGGCGCTGGTGCAACGCGCGGCCCGTCACCATATCGCCCTTCCACACCGCCTCACACATCTCCGCCAGCACACTGGGACGCAGATTGCCGACCGCGTTCATGAGCCCGCAGGCGCCGATCGCCATCATCGGAAAGGACAGTTCTTCCAGGCCGACAAAAATCTTGAAGTCGGCGCCGAAGGCGGCCAGACATTCGCTGACCAGACCGAGATCGTTGACCGCGTGCTTCATGCCGACAAAATGCGGCGAGTGGTCGCGGATCTGCTGCATCGACTCAAGCGTGACATTGACCGCTGCGCGGCCG
>JANLSI010000744.1:0-4903 GCA_031362345.1 Pseudomonadota bacterium | reverse complement strand
CACGGTGTCGGGTAAAGCCAGTGCTGATGTCCCGTCAGGCACGCTCAATCCGGATCTTCCGGGGTGCACCGCGGCAGCAGAAGCAAAGCACGAAGTACTGCAACTCATCCAAGAGGCAATCGAGTTTCATCTTGAAGATCTCAAAGAAGTAAGGGGCACCTGTTCCGCAGCCGCACTCATCCAGTGAGTTCGTGGAGGGTCATGCCTAACCAGCGCTTCGAGGCGGACGCCTCCATGCTGCGCTTCGCTCTGCATTCCGGCGCTGATCAAGCGCGGGATTAGGCCGCACGAGAACAATGAACATAAATGCACTCGATCCAGTGGTCCTCGACGAAGACTTGCCTTCCCATGGACTTAGACGTGGGGATATCGGTGCAATAGTCGAGATCTACTCACCAGAAGATTTCGAAGTAGAATTCGTCACCGGCGCGGGCCGCACCCAAGCTCTCGTGCCCCTTCACATCAATCAAATTCGTCCCGTCGGTCCTCAAGATATCCCTGCAGTGCGCAGCCTCGATGCCGAATAGGCGAAGTGCGGCCTGACCAGCCTGGAGCGGACTGCCCCGCTCTGCGCGCTCTTCCGCCGCTCATCGGCGCGTTAGGCGTCAGCTACTATGTGTCCTGTATTACTCTTGCCACAACACCGAGCATCGCTGCGCACCGACATGGCATCTAAAACTGTTCCAGCCGAACTTCTCACTTCAAAGCTGAGGGGGCGTGAGGTCTCACAGATCGTCGCCGACGGATCGCGCAAATTAACTGTTCACTTCTCGGACGGAACGACTCTCGTCGTGGGAGCGACGGTCGACAAGCTTCTTGTTACTGTTGGGCGCTCGGGCGCACCACCGCCAGACAAGTCACAGCCAACGAAGCGACAGCACGAGTACCTCGTTTTCATCGCCAAGTACAACGCTCGCTTTGGAAGGTCGCCCGCCGAGTCCGATATTGAGCGACACTTCCTAGTCTCTGCTCCGTCCGTGAATCAAATGATGCAGACCCTTGAACGCAAAGGCTTCATCACGAGGCAGCCAGGTGTTCCTCGCTCGACTCGGATTTGTGTTGATCTTTCCTTCGTAACGACCTGAGCAGCAGGACTCAATGACGCCTCATACGTAGGTACTTAAGCCGTCCGGAAAATTGGTTTGAGTCCGGTGGCCAGTCGCCCGGTGCGACGGTCTTGATGAGGATGGGCACGCTGGGCGTTGATAGCAAGGTAGTCGATGGCGCGCATGAAGGCGGCGCGTAATCGGCCCGGGGCGGGCCTGAGCAAAGCCTCGACGATGGCAGGGATGATTTGCCAGGCGCATCTCGCTGTACGTAAGGTCGAAGTGGCCACTTCAGCAATGATCTGAGTGCTGTGTGCCAGATAGCGTTTAACGAGCCTCCGCGCCAGGTTCGTTATCCGCGTCACAAGCTTTTCGAGCCTTACATCGTCGTGAACGGCAACACCGCCACCGCGTCAACTTACTTCGATTCAGATTTCGTGGGATCGAGCGACGATGTCAGGATCCTCGCCGGCCACTACGACGACATACTGCTCAAGGAGCGCGGACGGTGGTTCTTCAAGGAACACAGCATTACCGTGTGCTATCACTATTCGCCAGGCAGAGGCCAAGAAGGCATGGCGCCTTAAAGACCCTGTCCCGCGCTCTTCGGACACTCGATGCGAGTGCACTCGCATCGCATCGCTCGGTAACCGCGCCACACATCGCACGCGCCCTGCGGCCGCTGTCGTGCGCGTGCCGCAATGCCATCGACCCATGCGGTTTCGCCGACGCATTTCATGTCTTCAGGGCCGTCCCTGCGGTAACCCTCCCAACATTGCAGATGGACGGTCTATGCCACCCTATGCGTGTCGGTGTCCGCCCACAGCTGTTCAAGATCGTAGTCCGGGAACTCTGCAGCGTGAGCAAAAAAGTGATGATGCGGATCGACTATACGCCGTGTGGGATCGAGCGCTTCTTCGCTTGATTGGGCCAGCCAGTCTTCGCGAACTTCTATCATCGACATGACGTCTTCCGCTTTACTCTTCGATGTCAGGGAATCAGTACCGGCTTGATGCAGCGGCCGTGGTGCTGCTCGTCGATGGCGCGATTGATCTCTGCCAGCGGGTAGCGGGTCACCAGCTTGTCGAAGGGGAAACGCCCGGCCATGTAGAGCTCGATCATGCGCGGGATGAAGCTCGCCGGATCGACGTCGCCCTCGGTGATGCCCTTGATGGTGAGGCCCAGGCCCAGCATCGCGATGACGTCGAAATTCAACACTGCGTCCTCGGCCCGCGCCGGCACACCTAGCACGCCGATGGTCGCGAGCGGCGCGACCGCGCCCACCGCTTGCGCGATAACGTCCGCGCGGCCGGTGGTGTCGAGCACATAGTCAACGCCGCGCGGCAGGATGGCGCGCACCTGCGCGGGCAGCTCGCCCGTTGTCGGGTCCAGCGCGTGGGTCGCACCGAGCGCGACCGCGGTTGCCCGGCGCGCGGCATTGGGTTCTAGCACGATGATGGTCTTACAGCCCTGTACGACCGCACCCAGCACTGCGGAAAGGCCGACCGAACCGCCACCCAACACCAGCAGGTTCGAGCCCGCCCTGCAGTTCAGCGCCTGCATAATGCTGCCCGCGCCGGTCTGCACGCCGCAGCCGAGCGGGCCGAGCAAGTCGAGGGGCGCATCGGCGCGCACTTTGATGGCGTTCCGCGCGTTCACGAGCGCGTGGCTCGCGAAGGACGACTGGCCGAAGAAATGGCTCGCGATGTGCTCACCGTTCGCGCTGAGTGCCGTCGTGCCGTCGGGCCGCACGCCGCCGAAGTTGCGCGGGAAAAATTCCGCGCAGTAGCCGGGCTCATGCTGGCCGCAGTTATGACACTGGCCGCAGGAGGCGAAGGACAGCACTACGTGATTACCCGGCACCAGGCCCCTGACGTCCGCACCGACCCGCTCGATCACGCCCGCTCCCTCGTGGCCGAGAACGATGGGCAGCGGCACGGGCAAGGCCTGGTCGCGCGCGACTAGATCGGTGTGACACACGCCGACACCAGCGATGCGCACCAGCACCTCGTCGGTTCGGGGTTCTTCCAATTCCAGTTGTTCGACGCTGAACGGGCTGCCCGCGGTGCGGGCCACGGCGGCGGTAATCTTCATGATGGGCCTCCCCTTGGGCGATGGATCGAGGATCTGGCGGCCTGAGAAGCTAGCACTTGGCGCGCATGGTGACTACTCGGAGCCTTGTCCAATGACACATGAGTCTGAAGGGGGTCGCGTGTTTCCAAGGTGAAATGAGTCTGAAGGCGCGGGTAGCGGGATCATGGGAGGATGATCGTGACCCTACTTACCCACCGGCTTCAGACCCTCGAACAAGTCCGCGCTTTTCTCGATGGCACTGACGCTATTGAACTCGCCGCCGCTGATCGCCAAGCGGCCTGCGACTTCATCAGTCAAGCGCTCAAACACTTCCGCTACCAGCGCCTGGGCAAGGTCGAGCGCGGGCTCATTACCCGCTACCTCGGACGCGTCACCGGCCTGTCCCGACAACAGCTCGTGCGCCTGATCGCGCAGTGCCGTCTCACCGGCGCTATCCACGACCGACGGGGCACGCCCGCCAAGCCCTTCGCCCGCCGCTACACCGACGACGATAGTCGCCTACTGGCCGAGCTCGATACCCTCCACGGCAACCTCTCCGGACCCGCTACACGCAAGCTCTGCGAGCGCGCCTTCAAGATCTTCGGCGACTCCCGCTACCAACGCCTCGCCCAGATCTCCAACGGCCACCTCTACAACCTGCGGCACAGCAAACCCTATCAGCGCGTGCGCACCGTCCGCGATAAAACACGTCCCGTGCGCATCGCCATCGGTGAGCGACGTAAACCCACCCCCAATAACCGGCCCGGCTACCTGCGCGTCGATTCCGTTCATCAAGGCGATTTCGACGGTATTAAAGGCATTTATCTCATCAATGCCGTCGACCAGATCACCCAGTTCGAAGTCGTCTGCGCCGTCGAGAAGATCTCCGAGCGCTTCCTCGTCCCCGTCCTCGAATCACTCATCGACGCCTTTCCTTTCCACATCACTGGCTTCCACTCCGATAACGGCTCGGAGTACATCAATCACCGCGTCGCCGCCATGCTCAACAAACTCAACGTCACCGAATTCACTAAGTCGCGCGCCCGCCAGACCAACGACAATGCCCTGGTCGAGAGCAAGAACGGCGCGGTCGTACGCAAGCATCTTGGCTACGGACACGTCCCAGGGCGTTTCGCTGACGCCGTCAACGACTTTACCTTCAACGTGCTCTCGCCCTACCTCAATTTCCACCGGCCCTGCTTCTTCCCACAAACCTTCATCGATGACCAAGGTCGACAGCGCAAGCGCTACCCCTATGCCGCCCTCATGACACCCTATGAAAAGCTCCGCTCTCTGCCCTCACTCGACCACTTCCTCAAGCCCGGCATCACCCTCGAAACCCACAATGCACTGGCCCTCAAGACCAGCGATAATGATGCCGCCCGACACCTCAACCAGGCGCGGGATAAGCTCTTTCAAATAATTAATATTTCCCGGCACTCCGCCGCTTGAAGGCACTCACCACGCTACCCTTCAGACTCATCTGTGGATTGGAATGGACTGCCGCAGTCTCTTCCAACATGGTATGAGTCTAGAGGCGGGGCCGTATTTCCAACGGGGTATGAGTCTGGGCGTAAGGTTTGGGTCGATCATCTGCTGCATGGTGATCGATATGAACGAACAAAAGCTGAACACGGTAGCGCAGCCGTTTGACGACCTCGGTGCCTTCCAGACAGGCGCGTAACTGCGCCACCGTGTTCAGCTTTTGTTCGTTCATATCGATCACCATGGAGCAGATGATCGACCCAAACCTTATGCTCAGACTCATACCCCATTGGAAATAC
>JANLSI010000735.1:0-8137 GCA_031362345.1 Pseudomonadota bacterium | reverse complement strand
CACCATCGACCTGGGCGGCTCGGTTTACCAGCCGAACTGGAACTGGGGTCCGCGATTCGGGTTCGAGCGCCTCGACGTTCATGCGCGCCATGAGTCGCTGGCCGAACAAGTCCTGGGAGGGTGCCGGCAACCGCGAATGACAGGCGACACAATGATCGGTCAATTCCATCAGCGAGTAGTAGGCATAGTCCGGCCACTGCGCGCGAAACGATACGTCGACGTCCTGCACGAGCCGATCGAAAGACCGCGCCAGTAAACGGAACTCGGCGTCTTCGCTGTCGGCATGCTTGACCAGCGTGCCGGAGGCGGCGGTCAAGACCTTGAGTTTTTCTTCGATAAGTTCCTTGTCCCATTTCGAAGCCGCATCGCCACGGCGGACGCTGAGCGGCAGTAAGTAGGCGATGGCGTCGTAGACTCTGTGCATGATGTCGGCGGTCTTTTCCGCCGCTGTTGCCGTCTGCATGACAAGACCCAACACCACTGCCACGAGAGTTCGCGAATGAATCATGGTCGTTCCTGTGAGCGCTTTCGTTTTCAACGTACCAAGGTCACGGGACAATGGGCGTGGCTGGTGACCTGGGTGCTGACGCTGCCGAGCAGCAGCTTAGAAAAGCTCGAGCGGCCGCGCGTGCCGAGCACGATCAGATCGCAGTGATGGCCATCGGCGTAGGTGCAGATCTGCTCCGAGACCTCGCCCCACAGTTGTAGGGTAGCGTCGATGCCTGCGCCCGCACCGCAGGCTTTTACCGTGTCGGGCAGGATGGTGTCAGTGGCATGCTGTTCGACGGTCTGCCGAATCTCATCGGTACTCATGGCGGAGTAGGGCACGGTCGCCGGCCAGATGGCCGGGCCCATGGCGTTCAGCATCACCGCGTCATCGTTGTGCACAGTGACGATGTCGAGCTTGGCGCCGGTCTCGCGCGACAACATGCCGGCGAAGGCGGCGGCGTGCAGGGCGTGATCGGAACCATCGGTCGCGAGCAGAATCCGCTTGATCGTTTCCATGGTGATTGGCGCCTCCGCGCAATATGATGACGGGCTGGGTAAGTGGCCTGCGAAAGTATATGCAATCAGGGTTTACCGAAGCCATGTACAGAGTACGCCAGCGCGGCGAGTATCGCTGGTCGCGCTTCATGGGCGTGTTGATCCCGATCATTATCGTGAGCGTCAACGCCGGTCCGGCGCTGGCTGCCGAGCAGCGTGCCACGGCCGACCGTGCCGCCGTCACCAGTGCCGCCGGGGTTGGCGTCGAAGCCGGCCGTCTGCGTTTCGAGAAGAACTGCGCGATCTGTCATGGTCTCGACGCGCGCGGCAACGGACCGTTCGCCGAACTACTCAATGTCAAACCGCCGGACCTGACCCTGCTGTCGCGCGCCGAGGGCGGCGACTTCCCCTTCAGCCGCATCTATCAACGTATCGATGGCCGCAATCTGCCGCTCGCCCATGGCACGCGCGCGATGCCGATCTGGGGGCAGCGTTTGAAACGTGAGGGTGGCGACGAAACCTATGTGCGGGGGCGCATGTTCGAGATCATGCTGTACCTGGAATCACTGCAGCAGATCTGAACGCAGTCCGCGCGCGACGAACAACAATAATACCAGCGGCATTTGCGCTGTGGGGAGATGACCATGATTCTGAAAGGTATTCGGGTGCTGGATTTCACCCAGTATCTGGCGGGTCCGACCGTCACGCGCCTGATGGTGGAAATGGGCGCCGAGATCATCAAAGTCGAGCGCGCGCCGGCGGGCGATCCGTCGCGACTGCTGCCGGCCGTGAAAAATGGGCGCAGCGCTTACTTCGTGCAGCAGAATCTCGGCAAGCAGAGTTTTTGCATCGATCTCAACCACGCCGCCAGCGATGCGGTGATTAAGGACTTGGTCGCTAAGGTCGACGTGGTGGTGGAGAACTACGGGCCAGGCGTGATGGAAAAGCGCGGCTGGGATTTCGATGCGCTGAAGC
Organism: Pseudomonadota bacterium; assembly: GCA_031362345.1. GTDB lineage: Bacteria > Pseudomonadota > Gammaproteobacteria > JADJYF01. The sequence goes on along the minus strand of JANLSI010000735.1, from coordinate 6,178 downwards.
GCGTCAATCCGAAACTGGTGATGGCGTCCATCTCTGCGTTTGGGCGCGACAGCCCCTTGTCGCACAAAACCGGCTTCGATTGGATAGCCCAAGCCTTCGCCGGCTTCATGCACATGACCGGCCCGGCTGACGGCCCGCCCCATCCGGTCGGTGTCGGTATGGCTGATGTCTCAGCCGGTGTACACGCCTTTGCGTCGATCGGCTATGCGCTGTTCAATCGTGAGCGCACGGGCGAGGGCCAGTGGATGGACATCTCCATGGTCGACTGTATTTTCGCCATGCATGAGATCAACGTGCAGGTGCCGCAGGTCAACCCGTCGTTCGTGGCAAAGCGGGTGGGCACCCATCACCCGTTGATCTGCCCGTGCGGTGTATACAAATCCCCTGACGGTTATATGGCGCTGCTGGTTGTGCAGGGGCAATGGAAGAATATGTGCAAGGCCATGGGCCGACCGGATCTGGAAACCGACCCGCGTTTCGCCGATTTGCAGCCGCGTGCCGAACATCAGGCGGAGCTCATTCCTCAAATCGAGGCATGGATGGCGCGCTATACCGATGACGCGAGCTTGCTCGCCCACCTCGAAGCCCATCGCGTGCCCTGCGGTCCGGTACTAAGCCCGGCGGATGCGCTCACCCATCCCTATTTCACGGGCCGCGGCGCGATTCGCCCGGTTGAGGATCCCTTTTTAGGCCGGCTTATGCTGCCGGGTTTCCCGCTGCGCTTTTCCGGTCAGAGCGACTATTCGGCCAAGGTCGCGCCGCTGCTTGGGCAGCATAATGCGCAGGTCTTGTCCGAAGTCGCAGGGTATGGCGCGCAGCGGATCGCAGAATTGATGGGCAACGGCTTACTGGTCAGTGGCGATCGTTGATGGCCACGATCAATGAATTTTTCATCGATGAATTTTTGGAGTGAATGACATGGCTCGATTGACAGGCAAAGTAGCGCTCATCACCGGTGGCGCGCGCGGGCAGGGCGCCGATGAGGCGCGACTATTCCGCGTCGAAGGTGCCGAAGTATTCATCACCGACGTGCTGGAAGCCGAAGGCCGCGCCGTAGCGGCTGAGATCGGCGCGACCTTCATGACCCATGACGTGAGCAGCGAAGCAGGCTGGAAGACGGTGATCGATGCGATGCTAGCCAAGCATGGACAGATCGATGTGCTGGTGAACAATGCCGGCGTGTTCAAACTCGGACGTCTGCTCGATACCACTATCGAGGATTACGATCGCATCATTGCCATCAATCAGAAGGGCGTGTTCTTAGGCATGCGCGCGGTGGCGCCTGCGATGTGCGAAGGCAAGCGGGGATCGATCGTGAATATCTCGTCGGTGGCGGGTCTCCAAGGTGCGGCCGGCGCGTTCGCCTATGCCACCAGCAAGTGGGCGGTGCGCGGCATGACTAAAGCAGCGGCCCAGGAACTGGGACGTTTCGGCGTGCGTGTGAATTCTGTGCATCCCGGTTTCATCGACACCGACATGATGCATCAGACTCAGGCGGCGGTGGCCGGCAAGATGGACAAGGCCCTGCGCTTAGTGCCGCTGGGTCGCACCGCGCAGCCGCTGGAAGTCGCGCAGATGGTGTTATTCCTGGCCAGCGATGAGAGTTCGTACTGTACCAGCAGCGAGTTCGTGATCGACGGTGGCCTACATCGCTGAGCGGCCTGTGGGTCGGAATTCATTCGGACATTCATTGCAGGGCCTGTGAAGAAAATGTCCGAATGAATTCGGACCCACAAGGATGGCACCGCCCTGACTATTGCACGGCGCTTCCATCGCCCGGTCGTCCGATCAGCAGACGAAAACGGCGCTCGGCGAGTTCATCGCGTAGTTCGGCATCCATGGTGAGCGAAGTGGTGTATTCACCCACTTGGTAGAAATACAGCGCCTGGGCGCGGAGCAGGGCCTCGGCGGGTTCGAAGTGGGCGGCCTTGAACAACTCGTACAGATATTCGATGCGGCGGCGATCGATTTCCGCGACGGCCTCGGCTGCGTAACGATCGAAACGCGCGAACTCGCGCATCGCGACATCGTGGCGTGAGTCGTCGGTGTGATGGGTGAAATCGATGACCGACTTGATGAGGTTGGGCGCATCGGTGATGTGGGTGACGTCGAGTCGTGTGATGAAGGTCTTCTGGTTGTCGCGCCACCAGTCAACCACCTGGTGCAAGAGTTCGTCGCGGTTCTTGAAGTGCCAGTAGAAGCTGCCCTTGGTGACGGCCAGTTCGCGCGCCAGAATTTCGACCTTCACACTGCTGATCCCGTGTGAGAACAGCACGTCCAGCGCCTTCTTCAACCAGGCGTCACGATGCAGGGTGGGTTTGAGCCGCTTCGACATCGCTTTGAAGTGCGTCTGGAACTTGGGTTGCGACACATTCTAGCTGCATGTCGCGCGCCGGCGCAGCGAACTTGCCTGGCGCCGCCTGTACAGCGCTGCGACAATCATTCATCGACAACACAAGGGGAGCGTCATGAGCGAAGATCTTTTTGACTTGTCCGGCAAGGTCGCCTTGATCACCGGTGGCAGCCGCGGCCTGGGACGACAAATGGCGCTGGCCTTTGCCGCGCGCGGTGCCGACGTGGCGGTGGTCAGCCGTAAACTCGAACAGTGTCAGTCGGTGGCCGGGGAAATCGAAGCGCTGGGACGAAAAGCCTTGGCGCTGTCGTGTCATGTTGGACGCTGGGACGAACTCGAAACGATGGTCGACGCGGTCTATGGCCACTTCGGCAAGATAGATATCCTGGTCAACAACGCGGGTCTGTCGCCGCTCTATCCCTCACTGGACCAGGTAACAGAGGACCTGTTCGACAAGGTCGTCGCCATCAATCTCAAGGGCCCGTTTCGTCTCATGGGTCTGATCGCGCCGCGCATGCAGGCGGCCGGCGGCGGGGCGATCATCAATATCTCCAGCACTGCGGCCATGACCCCGAGTCCGGGTTCGCAGCCCTATGGTGCGGCCAAGGCTGGCCTCAATTCCATTACCCGAGCCTTTGCCCATGGCTATGGCCCCGAAGTGCGGGTCAACTGCATTATGGCTGGGCCTTTTCTGACCGATATCTCCAAGGCTTGGGACATGGAGAGCTTTGGCCAGCGCGCGTCGCGCATGGCGCTGCAACGCGGTGGTCAACCGCAGGAGATTGTCGGTGCGGCCCTGTATTTCGCCAGCGCTGCGTCGAGCTTTACCACCGGTTCGATACTGCCGGTCGATGGGGGATGGCTGGGAAGCGACGACTAGTCAGCAACGCGCGGCACGCGCTCGTTGGACACGGCGATTCGGGCGTTCATTATTTTATTTAACATAATATACATTATGCGAACTTAAAGGAGATTCAAACGCGTGCGTGCGCTTTGCGATATTGCGGGTCGATAGCGTGAAAGCGTTCAGGGATAGACTGGCGCCAAAGTTAGGCTTGATCGATAACGAAAAAATATTACCTTATTCAATATAGCCATATATTATCGACTTACATCCTCGTCACTCCACCCTCATGATTTCATTCGCGGCCTTCGAAATCATTGCAGCCGGTCTCGCCATCGGGGTCTTGCTTGGGCTGACGGGCGGTGGAGGTTCGATTCTGACCGTGCCATTGCTGGTCTACGTCATCGGTCTCGACACCAAGGTCGCCATCGTCACCTCGATGCTGATCGTTGGCGTCACCTCACTCGCCGCTTTGCTTGCCCATTCCCGCGCCGGTCGAGTGGCTTGGCGCAGCGGCGCAATTTTCGGACTCGCGGGCATGGCGGGCGCCTACTGCGGCGGAGCCATTGCGCAATCCATCGCCGATGCGCTACTGCTTCTGCTATTCGCCGGCGTGATGGTGAGCAGTGGTCTCGCGATGCTGCGCCGGACTTGTAGCAAGGGCGCGGCCGGCACGGCCCATAGCGCGCCGGCAAAACGCAGCCTCGGACGCGTGCTCGCCGATGGTTTTGGCGTTGGCGTGGTCACCGGGCTGGTTGGCGCTGGCGGTGGCTTTCTTGTGGTGCCCGCCCTGGCCTTGCTCGGTGGCCTTCCGATGCACACCGCGGTCGGCACTTCCCTACTCGTGATCGCAATGAACTGCACGGCAGGTGTCGCCAGCTACGCACTCACTTCCCATGTGGCGCTGGATGTCGACTCGGCGGCCGTAATCAGTGTTCTCAGCATCGCCGGCACCGTGCTTGGCACGCGCTTAGCGCGTTCGATTTCGCCAGCCCAGTTGCAGCGTGGTTTCGGCCTATTTGTGCTGCTGGTCGCGGCTATACTCATTTGCGTCGAAGGCAGCGGCTTAGTGGCGCGCGCCTTTGCCATCGACCGGCGCATCGCCGGTGTGGCCCTCCTCGGTCTCGGCGCGGCGACGCTGATTCCCTTGGTGGTGAGGATCCTACGTAACGACGACAGCGCGCACGCGCAGCACTAATCGACGATAGCGCCCGAAAAGCCAACAGCGGGAGAAATTCATGCACAACAACAAAACACGCATTGTAGTGGTCGGCGGCGGCACGGGCGGCATGGCTGCGGTGTCAGCGCTCGACCAATTACCCGGTCGTGACAAGTTCGATATCACCCTGGTCGAACCGTCGGAATATCACTACTACCAGCCGCAATGGACGATGGTCGGCGCGGGCTTGTTTCCCCGTGAAGTGACGCGCCGGCCGATGGCGACATTGGTGCCAGCCGCTATCAACTGGATCAACGAAGCCTGCGCCGAGTTCCTGCCCCACGACAATCATCTTCTGACTTCGTCTGGCCAACGCGTCGACTACGACTATCTGATCGTGGCGGCGGGCCTGAAGCTGGACTGGGACAAGATTGACGGCCTGAAGGGCAATCTCACTAAGCACGGTATCTGCAGCAACTACAGCTATGACAGCGTGGCTTCGACCTGGGAAAACATTCGCAACCTGAAACGCGGGGTAGCGATGTTCACCTTCCCGCCACCGCCGATCAAATGCGCCGGTGCGCCGCAGAAGATCATGTATCTGGCCGAGGATCATTTCCGCCGCAGCGGCGTACGCGAACAGATCACCGTTTCTTATCGGTGTGCTGGCGACACTATCTTCGCCGTCAAGAAATATGCCGCTGCTTTGACCGAGATCTGCGCCAAGCGCGCCATTGACACGCAGTTCGCCTGGAAGCTGAAGGCGGTCGACGCGGTCGCCCACGAAGCGAGCTTCGAGCACACCAAGTCGGGCGAAATGCGCACCGAGAAATACGACATGCTGCATATCACGCCGCCGATGAGTGCGCCGACCGTGGTGAGCTCCAGCGCCCTGGCCAACGACGCCGGCTTTGTCGATGTCGATAAGGGCACGCTGCAACACACCCGCTATGCCAATGTCTTCAGTCTCGGCGATGCCAGCAGCTGCCCGACCTCTAAGACTGCGGCAGCGGTGCGCGCGCAATTGCCGGTACTGATAGTCAATCTGGTCGCGGCCATGAACGGTCGCACGCTGGATCAGAAATACGACGGTTACACCTCCTGCCCGCTGGTGACCGGCTATGGCCGCTTGATCCTGGCGGAATTCGATTACGACTTGAATCCGCAGGAGACCTTTCCTTTCGACCAGGGCAAAGAGCGCTTGAGCATGTATCTGCTGAAAAAGTACGTGTTGCCCTACATCTATTGGAAAGCACTCATTGCCGGCCGGCGCTGGCCTTGGCTGTTGCCGGAATCCCATCTGAAAGCCTATTAAGAGGTGCCTATGATCGATCCAGGAAGCATTCCCGCCGCCCTCTTCGGTGGTGCCTTGATTGGCCTCGCCGCCGCGCTGATGCTGGCCGTCAACGGCCGGATACTCGGCGTCAGCGGTATCGCGGCAGGTCTGGTCGCGGCAGGCACGTCGGGCCGCGAACGGCTGGTGCGCGCTGCGTTTGTGCTCGGCATGCTGGTGGGCGGTCTGGCTATCGGCAAGATTTTTCCGCAGGCCCTGCCCGGTGCCATTTCAACTAATCACCTGCTGCTCGGTAGCGCCGGCCTCGCGGTTGGATTCGGCACCCGTCTCGGCGGCGGCTGCACCAGCGGCCATGGAGTGTGTGGGTTGGCGCGTCTGTCGCCGCGCTCTTTGCTCGCGACCGGCGTGTTCATGGCGGTTGGCATCGCGACGGTGTTCGTCATTCGCCATCTGATGGGAGGTCTGTCATGAAGGTCTTGAGTTTCTTTCTGATCGGCGTGCTGTTCGCCGTGGGGCTTGGCATTTCGG
>JANLSI010000706.1:0-1689 GCA_031362345.1 Pseudomonadota bacterium | reverse complement strand
CCGCGATGCGGCTCTCGACTTCCTCGGGGGTCATGCCCGGCGCTTTCATGATGACCTTGACCTGGGTACTCGACACATCGGGAAACGCATCGATGGGCAGGCCGAGGTAGGCCACCCAGCCAACACCGCCGACGATCAGCGTCGCGACCAGGACGAACAGGCGTTGGGACAGACAGAAACGCACGAGGCTGGACAACATCACCTCGCCTCCTTCGCTTCGAGCCAGGCGCCCTTCAAGGCCACTACACCGCTGACTGCCACCCGATCACCAGCGGTGAGCGCGCCTTGTACCCGCACCCGCACGCCCGCGCTGTCAATGACCGTCACCGGTCGACCCTCGAAGCCTGCGGCCGAGCGCACGAACACATAGGCTTGGTCGCCGTCATGGGCAACGGCCGACAAGGGCAGATTCCAACTGTCGATTCCACCGCTGGTGGGCAACTCGACCGCGACCATTTCTCCGGGACGCAATTTATCGCCCGCACCATCGATCTCAGCGCGCAAGATGGCCATTTGGCTGCCGGCCGAGACCGTCGGGCTGCTGCTGCGCACATGTCCGGTGACTGCACGCCCCGCTACTGTCAGGGTGGACCCCGGCGGCCAGTTGCCGAGATCCGTCGCGGCGACTTGAATGGCTAGCCACAGAACCCGTGTGTCGGCCACATGCAGCAAGGCCGTGGTCTGGTCAACACGCTGCCCCGGGCCGACCAGAATTTCGGTGACAACACCGGGCTGCGCGGCTGACAGTGTAATGCTGTCCAGAGGCACCCCTGACGCAGCAACCTGTTCAATGGACGCCGCCGACATCCCGCTCAAACGCAAAGCCGCCCTCGCCTGCCGCAAGGCGGCCCTGGCTTCCGCGAGACCCGCCTGCGCCTCTTGCAGGCGTCGCTGCGCGATGATGCCTTCCGTGAAGAGCTGCTGCTCGCGCCCAGCGGACTGTGACGCGAGCGTCGCGCGGGTCGCCGCCTGCAACAATTGCAACTGCAAGACCCCGAGTTCCTGGCTGACGATACGCACTACGGGTGTCCCCGCTGCGACCCGCTGATGGGGCTCTACGAGTATGTCCGTGACCAGGCCGGGGAGCGGCGAACTGGTGACGTGCTCGGCATTCGCCGGCACCACGACCTGCGCTGGGAAGCGCCGTGTAATGGCGTCGCCAGAACGCTCTAGCCTTTCGGTCTTGATGTCGAGCGCCTGCGCCTGTACCGCAGACACCGTGAAGGCGATGGGCGATTCAGCGGCACGGGCCGGGCCGGCGACAAGATGCAAGAACATAAGGATGCACGGGAGCAGGGTCCCGCGTGGCGTGGCGCACTTCATAGAACGACTCCGATCGCGCTTAGAGCGCGATGCGTTACACCCGCTCGGCAGCGCAGGCGGGCAATCTAGCTAAGGGAATTCCGCGTGAAACGCGGACTCAGGCAGATCAGTCGGATTGAGGCGGGCGAAAGGGCGGATCGCGATCCGGCAAGCCCGGCACGACCACGGAATAAGACTGCGGTGTCATGCGGGTTACTGGTGTCACTAGCATGTCTGCAAAAGCACTGACCACCAGGGGTTGAACGTCGCCGATCGAATGCAGCGCCAGATGCTGCAGGCCGTTAATCGGCGGCGCCTTGGACGGTTCGTCGATATCGAACAAATGACTGTGCGTGGAGGTGGCGCTCGAATCATGCCGCTGGGGAT
>JANLSI010000631.1:0-6233 GCA_031362345.1 Pseudomonadota bacterium | reverse complement strand
TGTTCAAGGAAGCGGGGATCCTGCGCGGCACTTTGGGCGAGGATGCGCTGAGCGATCTGATCGTCGTGCCCTTGTTCGAAACCATCGCCGATCTACGCCGCGCGGCGAGCATCATGCAGGGCTTCTACGCCCTGCCTGGCGTGACGGCGATGATCGTGGCTTCCGGCGGTGAGCAGGATGTCATGCTCGGTTATAGCGACAGCAATAAAGACGGCGGCATGTTCACCAGCAACTGGGAGCTGTACCGCGCCGAGGAAGCTCTGGTGGCCTTGTTCAGTGGGCTGGAAGCCGAGCACGGCATCCGCCTGCGTCTGTACCATGGCCGTGGCGGCACGGTCGGACGCGGCGGTGGCCCGAGCTACCAGGCCATCCTCGCGCAACCGCCCGGCACCGTGAACGGGCAGATTCGTCTGACCGAACAGGGCGAAGTGATCGCGTCAAAATATGCCCACCCCGAGATCGGTCTGCGCAATCTCGAAACCCTGGTGGCGGCGACCCTCGAAGCCTCACTGCTGCATCCGACCCGCACTGCGCCGCGCGACTACCTCCAGGCTGCCGATCACATCAGCGGCTTGAGTCAGGCGGCCTATCGCAAGCTGGTCTATGACACGCCGGTCTTCACCGATTATTTCTTCAGCGCCACACCCATCCGCGAAATCGCTGAACTGAACATCGGGTCGCGGCCCGCTTCGCGCAAAGCTACACGTGCGATTGAAGATCTGCGTGCGATCCCATGGAGTTTCAGCTGGGGCCAGTGTCGCGTCGCGCTACCGGGCTGGTATGGTTTCGGTTCGGCTATCGAAGAATTTATCGGGTCCAAGACCACCGAGCGCAAGGCGCGGCTGTTGTTGTTGCAGAGCATGCACAAGCGCTGGCCGTTTTTCCGCACCTTGCTCTCGAATCTCGACATGGTGCTGGCCAAGACCGATCTCGGCATCGCGGCGCGCTATGTGGAGCTGGTGGAAGACAAAAAGGTCGGCCGTCGCATTTTTAGCCAGATAGAAGCGGAGTGGGTGCGCACCGGCGCGGCGCTGTCGATGATCACCGGCGAGACCCAGCGACTGGAATCGAACCCTGCATTGGCTCGTTCCATCGAGTATCGCTTTCCCTATCTCGATCCGCTCAATCATTTGCAGGTGGAATTGATGCGCCGCTATCGCCAGCGGCGCGAAGACGATCCGGATACCGAGCGCGTGCGGCGCGGTATTCATATTTCGATTAATGGGGTCGCGGCGGGGCTGCGTAATACCGGTTGAGGTTGGTTCAACTGGCCGACAGCCCGCCCTCAAAACGGATTCAGCGACTCCAGCCCCAGACTGATCCGCCCCAGCTGCTCGGTGATGCGGTCCACATGTCCGTTGATGTGCAGCGGCATAGCCTGGAAATCCCGATAGCGCCGCTCGAAGTCGGTGCCCTCGCGCAAGCCATTGCCGCCCAACACGCGCAGCAATAGATGCATGGCTTCGTCGCACAGCATCACGCACTGCATGCCAGCGGCGGTCTGGCGGAAGTAATCGCCTTCAGTCGGTATGACACCAGCGGCGATACGCGCATCGGTTTCCGCCAGCGCGGCAAACACCGTATCGGTGGCGGCATTGATCAAAGCGCGCGCACGACCGAGATTCACATGGATGGTCGGGCGTTCGACCATCTTGGTGCCGAAGATGGCGATGCGATCGCGGATGCCGGCGGCGGTTTCATTGAAAGAAATCTCGGCCACACCGCTGGCCATGGTGCCCAGCCATAGCACCGACATCGCCACCCAATCTTCGCGATAGCGTGGGTGGATCATGGGATGAGCCGGATCGCGATGCAGCACGCGGTACTTCGGCGTCCATTCGGCGATGCGTGCCGTCGGCACGGGTAGACCGGCGTAGTGAATGTGATCGGTGGCCGAGGCGCGCACGCTCATCGCATCCCAGGTCGCCTCGATCCGCACCCGCGGGTCGCGCAGATCCGCCACCGACAAGCGTGGCGTGCTGTGGCCGGGTTCGATAAAGGCGACCCCGGCCCATTCCGCGTAACGCGCCCCAGAGCCGAAGGCGGCGACGCCGGTCAGTAGGGTTTCCTCGCCATGCTTCTCGGCCATCACCTGGGTCGAGGCACCGGCTGGGAAACACACCCACTCGCGGCGCTCGACAATACCCTTGAAGAATTCTGTGTGGGCGGGGCCGAGCAGGCCGACGAAGTGATGGAAGGTGCACAGGTGATTCCACAGACACCAGCCGGTTGAGGTGCAGCGCGCGGCGATGTCGCGCAACTCGTTGCCGATCACCACCATGGTCTCGTTCAAGCCACCGAGTTCGGGGCTGGCCGACAGACCCATGATGTCGTTGCGCTTGATGTCAGCAATCAGCGCGGCGGACACCGAACGGGTGCGATCGGCGGCGCCGGCCTGGGCCTCGATATCGTTCAGTAGTGGCGCGATATAGCGCGCCGAACCCCATTGACGGCCGGTGCTCGAAAAATCTATGTTGGCGTTCATGGCAATACTCCCTCGCGCCGCAACTGGCCTAGTATGCTCGTTCGTCAGCATATCGGACCCGCGCCTAGTCCGCCCATCGTTGTCATCCACCGGGGAACTCACCATGCCCGAATTCCAGTTCATCCGTTACGAAGTCGAGCGCGGTCGCGCGCGCATCGTGTTCAACCGCCCCGACAAGCGCAACGCCCTGTCACTGGCCCTGTTGACTGAGCTCGATCAAGCGCTATGGGAGGCCGACAACGACAGCGCCGTACACGCGGTGGTCTTGAAGGGCGAGGGCAAGGGCTTCTGCGCCGGTTACGACCTGACACCGCCAGCACCCGCCAGCAGCACCACCGACGGTCCGCGTTATCGTCAAGGTGCTTTCAGCAATTTCGACGACGACGTGTGGCGCCTCGAACGGGGTCAGCGCTTGCGCATGACCTTATTCGACATGCACAAACCAGTCATCGCGCAGATCCATGGTTTCTGTCTGGCCGGCGGTACCGATGTCGCGCTGTTATGCGACATGGTGATCGCGGCCGACGACACCCGCATCGGTTTTCCCGCCACGCGCGATCTCGGTTCGCCACCCAATCAGATGTGGCTCTATCACATTGGGCCGCAATGGGCGAAACGCCTGCTGCTGACCGGTGACACCATTACCGGCGCCGAGGCCGCGACCTTAGGCCTGGTGCTGAAAGCCCTACCGCTCGCCGAACTCGAAGGCGAGGTCGAACAGCTGCTCGATCGGCTGGCCTTGATCGACACCGCGCTGCTCGCGGCCAATAAGCGCATTGTCAATGTCGGCTTGGAACTGATGGGTGCACGCACCCTGCAAAGAATTGCCGCAGAGAACGACGCGCGCGGCCATCTGGCCGACAGTGCGCAAGTGTTTCTACAGCAGGCGCGCGACGTCGGCCTGGTGGCGGCGCTGCGCGCACGTGACGCAAAATTCGGCGATGGCCGTGCGCGAGTGCAGGGCGCGGAATTGCGCGATGGGGCGGGGCGCTTGCTGGATGCTGATTAGCGAGGCGCGTTGATCGACGGCATCCGCAGCAGGCCGATGCCGCCGGCCTGGCCGACACGGGCGATATGGTATTCTGCGCCACAGTCCCATTCGGCTTCGTGTGGTGGACGCGGTATGTCAGCCATGTTCATGCATCGACGATGCTCTGCGGGTAATCAATCTTCACTATGGACCAGCCACCGTCACCTTGAACCAGATCCTCGACACGCTCTTCGCACATCCCAGCTCCATTCAAGTCGGCCTCTACGGCAGTGTGATCATCACGCTGTGGCTGACGGAATTTGTGCGCCAGCCGCAAGCGGCGCCGTTGAAATGGCGCCATACCTCGCTAAATTCATTGTTCATTCTGTCGGCCCTGCCGATCCAGTTGGCGATGATGGTGCCGTGTCTGTATCTCGCGCGGTGGACCGGCGAGCATCAATTCGGCCTGATCTACCTGTTGCCCGATCCTGAGCGACCCTTGATCAAATACGGCCTCATGTTCGTGGTGCTCGACTTGCTCGACTATGTCTATCACCGCACCGCGCACCACGTCGGTCTGATGTGGCGCTTCCACAGCATTCACCACACTGATCTGGCGGTCGACGTCACGACCACGGTGCGTGAGCATCCAGGCGAAACCCTGGTTCGCAATTGCTTTCTGATCCTCTACGTGGTGCTGTGTGGTGCCTCGATCGAGGTGCTGATCTTGCGTCAGTCCGCCCAGACTATCGCCAATCTCAGTTCCCATACCGCGCTGCGACTACCGGAGCGCACCGCGCGCGCGGTGGCCTGGTTATTTATCACGCCCAATCTGCATCACGCCCATCATCACAACATGCTGCCGACTACCAATCGCAACTACGGTGATGTGCTGAGCATCTGGGACCGGCTGTTCGGCACGCTCGTTCATCGCGCGCGTGAAGATGTTGTGTTCGGTGTAAACGGCCGCATGGATGGCGCCGTCGAGGTGTGGCTACTGGCGAGGGTGCGACAGCTGCGGGACATGTTCTCGCGACGCCCGATGGCCGAAGCGCCAACTGCGGTTGGCGTTACGCCTTAGCGCGATGCAGAGCAGACGCCGCGCAAGGCAGTCGAGAGGGTGTAAAGATTGATCTTGCGATCGCGGGCGTAACCACAATAGACCTCGGTCGCGACCGTCATTGCGGTGTCGCCGTGGGACACAACGAAGGTAAAACTCGGGTCGCAATTGCCACTGCATTGCTGGTAGAGCAGCTTGCCGTCCGCGCCCTGGCCCTGGGAAAATGCCGTCAGCCAGATATCGAAATCCTCAACATTGGCGAACGCGCGATCGGCGAACTTGAGCGGCTGCAGGCTGGTCTGGATGGCGAGTTGCGTACACAAGGGCTGCTGCTCGGGCAATGGCAGATAGTTCGTTGGCGCGACTCTGAACACTACCGTCGGCGTTTGCACCGCCTTGGCCCCGCTTATTGCATCGTCCAACAAACTTTTGACCGTGGCCCGTATCGAGCCCGGTGCTTCGGCTATGTTGACGATGATGCCCGCCGAGGCTTGCTCGCTGCGCAGGAGAGTTTCCTTGGGATGGGAAGCGCAGGTCTCCGCGTCATCGGCAGCAACAGCGCGCTGGCCATGGGCGGCGAGGGTGAGGGTGAGTGTCAGCGTTAAAGCGAACAGGAAACGATGGGGATGTCGGATGGGCTTGCTCCCAGGATGTCGTCCTACAGTAAACCATCGCGCTCTGTGTGGCGACGCACAGCCGGCCACGAGAACATCACGGCTTCAGCAACAGCGTCGGATGCTGCTCCAGCGTCGTTCCACTTCCATGCGATAGAACTCGGCACGGGTCGGCGCCGTGCGTTCGGGATGATGGCTGCGCAGATGGGCAACATAAGCAAAATAGGCGACGTCGCCGTTCAACCATGCCAGCCATGCGCATAACGCTGTCCACAGTGCGCGCACGCGACCGCCCTCAACTCGCGAGCTGGGTGGGCGCATAGGGCATAGCGGAGCAGGGAACTCCCGATTTTCGTGCGTTGTCGGTTGCGAACAGTGGTGACTCATAACTGGCGCATAGGCCCTAAGCTGTACCAGATTCAATTGATATCTGAACTCAAATTGTCGTCGAAGTCGCCCTTCTCTACGTCGTATTCTCCAGATTCCTCTTCGATGTCTAAAAACCGAGGGATTGCCGGGATGAGCGCCTGCGCGAGGTGATTTGTGACTTCGGCAATGATCTGGTCTCTAGTCTCGGATCGAGACTGACACTTCTCAGCCCATCCACGGCCGGGATGAACTACATCCCATCGAGGTCGCATTCCTTGGTGGCGACCTTTCCCTGGGTCGTGATTGCCAAATCCGTCTATGACGGAATTCCAGAGTGGGCAAAGCTTCGCGATTAACAAGGACTCCCCGAGTGGTATCCAGATGTCATCAACTATGAGGTAGCGACAATAAAAATCATCAATTCGCAAATCTGTCAATCGAATGCTTTCGGCGTGCTCCTTGAGTCGCCTGGATAGCACCTTGGTCGAATTCTGAGTTCGTATCGCACTACCCTTGCGGGCGCCTTCGGGAACAGCCTTGCCGACATAAATGGGCGCCTTGAATTGCCCGCAGCGGTTGCGCGCGGAAATTGCTGCGTAAAGGGCAAAGTCCCCCACATAGTATATGGCGTAGATTCCCGCGCCCTTAACCGCAGAGATTGCACCAAGCGGTTGTGGGCGGCGAAGTAGTAATGCTTCCGCAACGCTGGCCCCAAGATTTCTTTTGTCGAGGGGA
>JANLSI010000612.1:0-6955 GCA_031362345.1 Pseudomonadota bacterium | reverse complement strand
CTCGGCGCCGGCATGGCCGGCCTGGTGTCGGCCTGGGAGCTTGAACAGGCCGGTTACCAGGTCACGCTGCTCGAAGCGCGCGAGCGCGTCGGCGGCCGTAACTGGAGCGTGCGCGCTGGCACGCGCATCGAGATGACCGATGGCAGCGTGCAGACCTGTGGGTTTGCCGCAGGCGAATACTTCAATGCCGGGCCGGCGCGACTGCCTAGCCATCATCAGACGCTGCTGGGCTATTGCCGCCAATTCGGCGTCGAGCTCGAAACGGAAGTCAATATGAGCCGCAGCGCGTTCATGTGCTCGCCAGCCGTACATGGCGGTCAGCCGTTCCGCATTCGCCAGGCCATGAGCGATACCCGCGGCCATGTCACCGAGCTGTTGGCCAAGGCCATCAAGCGTGGCCGTCTCGATGACCAGCTGACGCTAGACGATCGCGACCGCATGGTGGCCTTTCTGCACTTGTATGGCGATCTAAACAAAGACGGTGAATACCGCGGCTCCGAGCGCGCCGGCTACAAAGTCACGCCTGGCGCATTTGATCGCAAAGGCGTGGCGGTCGATCCCTTGGCTATGCACGAGTTGCTGGATGCCGATCTGTGGATAGCTATCCTGTTCGACGAATTCGTCGATTGGCACGCCACCATGTTGCAACCGGTCGGCGGCATGGATCGCATTCCGCTGGCCTTTGAGTCGCGGCTACGCGCACCCATCCTACGCGGCGCGGAGCTCATCGCCCTGCGCAACGCCGAGCGTGGCGTGAGCGTCAACTATCGCAAACTGGCGACCGGCGAAACCGCCACGCTCGCAGCGGACTACGTTATCTGCACCCTGCCGTTCAACATCCTGGCCGGCATCGATACAGACTTCTCAGCAGCGGTGAAAGCCGCGCTCGGCCGCGTGAAATACGATCACGCGCTGAAGGTTGCCTTCGAAGCGCCGCGCTTCTGGGAAGATCAGCAGATCTACGGCGGCATTTCTTACGTCAAGAATGACACCGGCCTGGTCTGGTACCCCAGCCACGGCTTCCACGCGCCGTCCGGTATTGTGATCGGCGCTTATGCGGTCGGCGAGACCGCCGTCCGTCTAGGCGACATGCCGCTCGCCGCACGCATCGCCGCCGCCAGCGCGTCGGTTGAGCAAGTGCATCCGGGCTGCTCGCATTTACTGCGACATGGCATCAACGTGAGCTGGAACAAGATCCCCTACAGTCTCGGCCCGTGGGCGCGCGGCTGGGAAGGCGGCGACGACAACGACCCCACAGATTTCAAACTGCTCAACGCGCCCGCTGGCCGCGTCTATTTCGCGTCGGCCAATCTGAGTCAAATGCCCGGCTGGCAGGAAGGTGCGGTACTGTCGGCCCATCGTGTAGTGACGATGCTGACCGCGCGCGCAGCGCACGGCAGCCCAGTTTGAGATCCAAGACAAAAGGAAGCGATATGCGTAATAAAACTCCTAGCCGCGGGGTCAAGCTAGCCCTGGGTGTACTGCTGACGAGTCTGACGGTGGGTCTGGCCCATGCTGAGGACATCATTCGCACGCCACTGCCCGACGGCAATCCCTTTCCGATCTCGGCGGCGGTGACCGTGCGCGGCGATCTCGACACGGTGTATCTCAGTGGCGCGCTGCCTACGGTGATCGACAAGAACGCGGCCAAGGGCAGCGTCGCCGCCTATGGCAACACCGAAGCCCAGACCGTCAGTGCGCTCGACGCCATCAAGAGCTCGCTGGCACGACTCGGTCTCGACATGGGCAATATCGTCAAGATGACGGTGTTTCTGGTGGCCGATCCAAGCATGGACAACAAGCTCGACTTCATGGGCATGATGTCGGCGTATTCGAAATACTTCGGCACCAAAGAGCAGCCCAATAAGCCGGCGCGCAGCACCGTGCAGGTCGCGGCCCTGGTCGCACCCGGCGCGCTGGTCGAGATTGAAGTAGTAGCGGTCAAACCGCGCTGAGTCGCCACGCGGGCACCGGCCCAGGTGATTTAGGCGGGCGCGCTAACGGCCCGCTACGTCGCGCACCAGTTCCTGCAACAAGGCCGTGGCATTCACCAGGTCGTCGGCCAGAATGCGCTCATCGCGACCATGCACGCGCTCGGTTTCGGCCATCGGCAAACGCATGGGCATGAAGCCATAGCAGGTGATGCCACGGGCGCGGAAGGTATTGCAATCGGTAAATCCGCCAATGAAATTGGCCGTGACCTGGGCGCCGGCATCGTGGCGCTGAATCAAGGCTTCGATCGCCCTATAGAGCTCGGTACCGAGCGGCGAAGCATGGGCAGTGGAGGACAGCAGGGCTTCTACCCGCACTGCGGGTTCTTGCATCACGCGCTCGATCTCGGCGATAACCGCCAGCGGATCCTGGCCGGGCAATAGCCGTAAATCGAGCACCGCCGAAGCCTGCGCCGGATAGACATTCTCCTTGCTGCTGCCGGTCAACATCGTAATGGCGAGGGTGTTGCGCACCATCGCCGCGTTGTGGGGGTCTTTGAGAAATTCAGCGCGAAAGACCGACTCGGCGAGCGACTTGCTGAGATCGAGATAGGGCGCGCGCCGGTCCGCCGGCATCCCGGCGGCGCGCTGCGTGAAGACCTGTTGCACCTCGGGCACCACCACCACCGGGAAGACGAATTGTTCGAGACGCGCCAACGCACGCACCAGCCTATGGGTCGCGGCATCGGGCTTGGGCAGCGAAGCGTGGCCGGCGGGACCGGACGCGGTGATCTTCAACCACAGCGGCACTTTCTGCGCGAACTCGACGGCGTAGAGCATGTGACCATCGTCGAATTTCAGCATCGCCCCGCCCTCGTTCAGGGCAAATTCGACGTCGGCGAATAAATCGAAATGCTCGGCCATCATGTAGCGTGCGCCCTTGCCGCCACCTTGTTCTTCATCGGCCACCGCCAGCAGCACGACATCGCGCGCCAGCGGCACCTTGAGCCGTTTCAGCATGACGAAGGCCAACACTTCCATGACGCCCGGCCCTTTGTTGTCGAGCGTGCCGCGCCCCCATACATAACCGTCACGCAACTGCGCAGCAAACGGCGGCACGCTCCATTCCGCAGCGGCGGCCGGCACCACATCCATGTGATGCACCAGCATCAAGGCTTTGCGGCTGCCGTCGCCGTGCAGGCGCGCATAGAGATTGGCGCGACCGGGCGCGGACTCGAACAGCGTCGCCTCGATACCTTCGCGGGCCAGCACGGCGGCCAAGAAACGTGCGCTCAGGAGCTCGTTGCCAGGCGGGTTGGTGGTATCGATCTGAATGTATTGCCGCAGCAGGCACACCGCTTCGGCAGCGAGGGCGGCCGGCGCCATGCTCATGGCCCGTGGACAAGCAGGCGCTAGATCGTGGGCCGTGGTGGCGAGCTCAGCGGCCGGCGCCGCCGCGCTCAAAAGTAGCGCGGCGAGCACAGCCGCCCAGCCGATGTGTCGCGATATCGCGCCGCTAAGCGTCATGACAATGGCGCCGTGCGCGTGCCGGCGATGGGGGGTGACCAGCCATAAATCCGTGCGAGGCTGCCGCCCATCAGCGCTGCGCGATCGCTGTCCGACAGCCACTTGCTCGCGCAGAAAGCCGCGACGCCCTGCTCGTAAGTCAGCAGTTCAACCGCCCGCGTCCAATCGGTGCCCCATAGGCAGCGCGCAAAGCCGAAGGCTTCGAACAGCTCGCCTAGCGGTGCGCGCAGATCCTCATAAGGGAAACACTGGTGCGACAAAGTGCAGGCGCCAGAGATCTTGATCACGACATTGTCGAAACGCGCCAGCGCGACGACGTCTTTGAGCGCTGCAAACGGCGCGTCGGGGACAGGCGGCGCGAAGGGCTGTCGCAGGCCGAGGTGATCGAGCACCAATTGCGTGTGCGGAAAAGCGTTGGCCAACTCGGCAAACAGGTCGAGCTTGTCCCAGCACATGACATTGACAGGCAGACCACACGCCGCGCCCGCGGTCAGAATGCGCGCCAATCCTGCATCGGATGCCGCCGGCGTGGTCGGCTCCATGAGCACAATGCGCGCGCCGACGGTGCCCGGTGTGTGTGCCCATTCGGCAAGCTCTTCGGCGACCGCCGGTGCGGCTGGGTCGAAAGGTTTGATCAGCGCGAAGCGTGTCGGATAGCGGGCGTAGACCTCAAGGGCGTAACTCGCGTCGTAGCGATACATGGTCCACGGCGAAACCAGCAGTGCGCCGTCCACGCCGACGGCATCCATCGCTGCGACCATGTCGTCACCGCTGACCTCGGCCGGACCGTGCAAATGGCCGGCCCAGGGTCGGCCCGGGTGATTGCGTTCGTAGGCGTGAACTTGGGCGTCAATGATGGGCATGAAGAATTCCTTGGCCGGCGGACGCGCTCGCGAGGCCGATCGTCGGATCGGCTGCTGACGTCAGTTGCTGCGAGGTTGCAGTTGTTCGATGGAGTAGGTGCCGGCGCTCGGTTCCAGCTCAACGCGAAACACTTCCATGATGCGCGCCGCCAAACCATAAAAGCTCGCCGCCAAGGTCAGTTCGACCAACTGTCGTGCCGGCAGATGTTGGGCCAAGGCCTGGAAAGTGGCATCCGAGACCCGCACTTCAAGCGTCAACTCATCGGTAAACTGCAATACGCGCCGCTCCACTTCGTTGAAGACCGCCGCCGTCGCACCGGCCGAGACCGCCGCAATCTGCGCGTCGGTAGCGCCGCATTGGCGAGCGATGGGCTCATGCTGCGTCCACTCGTAATGGGCGCCGGTGAGATGTGCGACACGCAGTATCGCCAGTTCGCGCAGCTTCGCGTCGAGCTCCTGTTCGGTCAAGATAGAAGCGCCCAGCGACAGGAAGGGCATGAAATTGGACTGGGCGTGGGCCAGCATGCGCAGGATGTTCAGTGGCGGCAATTGCGCGAGGCGCGAACTGACTTTGTCCGACAGGTCCTGGGTCTCGGGATAGGGGATACGGGCCACGTGCTGTCCTCCTTGGTGATGGATGCTGCACGCGCAGCGTGCCGACCTTAGCGTGATGCGAAGAGGGGCGTCAAACGCTGCTAGAGAAGTTCTCGCGCTTTTCGCGTGTCGCGATGGGCGCAACGCTCGATTCCATTGCCAGGGACGGTTATCGTCGATCTACCTGAATGTCTGCGTGGGGGAGCGACGGCCATGGGAGGTATGCGCTTAGCAGTCGTGACCGTCATTTGGCTGGGGTCGTTCTTCCTCGCCTTCGATCGCGTGAATATCTCATTGGCGGCGCCGAGCATCATGGCCGAGCTCGGCTTCGATGGCATACAGATGGGCTTCATCCTCAGCGTCTATTACTGGGGATATCTGCTCGGCAATTTTGCCGGTGGCCTAGTCAGCGATCGGGTGCATCTGCGTGGCCTGACCACGCTCTTGATGCTCAGCTGGTGCGCACTCACCGCGCTGACCGGACTGTGTCACTCATTGTGGCAGTTCGGCGTGGTGCGTCTGCTGTTCGGACTCGCCGAAGGTGCGACCGCAAATCTCATGCACAAGCTGCAGAACAACTGGCTGCTGCCCAAGGAGCGCGGCCGGGGTTACGGCATTTTTATCGGCTTCGTCTATCTCGGCATCGCCTTGGGCATGCCGCTGGTCGGGTGGCTGATCAAACTGTGGGACTGGCGCGTGATGTTTTATGTCTCCGCCGCCCTGACCATGGGCCTGGTCGCGGTGTTCTGGCTGGTCATCCGCGATCAACCCGATCAACACCCGTGGCTAGCGGTGCCGCAACGGCGGGCGTTCGCCGCAGCGAACAGCCGCGATCGTGTTGCGCTCAACGTGCAGAGTGAGTCCCACGCGCGGCTGTCAACGCGTGAACGGGTGATGTCGCTGGCGCGCATCCCCGCATTCTTGTGCCTGTGTGTCGCCGCGTTTTTCATCATTGGCGTGTACTTCACCAACATGAGCTGGTTGCCGGGCTATCTCGTCAAGGAACGTGGTTATACGGTCTTGAACAGCGGCATCTATCTGACGCTGCCCTATCTGGCGGCGTTTGCCGGCATGTGGTCGGCGGGCGGCATCGGCGACCGCTTCGGCAATCGCAGTCTCGTTACGCTGGTCATGGCGGTGGCGACCTGTCCAGCCATCGTCGCCGTGGCCTACGCCCGCGAGGTCAATACCACGGTCGCCTTGATGAGCATCATGCTGTTTCTCAATTCGGCGGCGCTGAACGGCATCATGGTATTGCTGTTCGATGTAATCCCGGCAGCCGCTTTTGGCACCAGTGTCGGTATCGTCGGTGGCCTGTGCGGTGGACTGAGCGGCGTCATCGGTCCATTGCTGCTGGGTTATCTCTACGACCTCACCGGATCGTTCCAATGGGGGTTCATCGCATTGGCGCTCGGCACATTGCTTGGCGCTGCGGCAATGCTGCCGGTAATTGCTTACGAGAAAAAGATCAGACGCGAGAAGGCGGCGATGGCGAGTGCGAGCAGCCCCGTCTCCCCTCTGGAGTTAGGGTGAGAGGCGCCAAAAACTACTCAGCCGGTCGCCAACTCCAGGCCACGCTTGCGATAACGCTGCGCGGCATGTGCATCGCCGCCACCGTCGGCAACTTCCGCCAGCAGGCGATAAAACAACGGCAGCGGATGCTCGGCGATCAACTTTTCGAGCTGGCTGCGGGCCGGACCCCATAACTGCGAGCGGATCGCGAGGCGCGCGCGGGCGAGGCGCAAGCCGGGATCGGCGTCGCGCTGCGCTGCCCATTGTTCAACCTTGCGCAACTGCCGGGTAGCCGGTTGGCATTCGATTTCGCCATAGAGCGCGGCGAGATCGCTGTTCCACACGCGATCGAGCTGGCGTGAGAGCAAGCGCTCGGCCTCGTCGTCGCGGCTCACGCGGCACAGCGCTTGCACATAGGCCGCCAGCACTGGGGGCGTGACGCGCAGCGGCTTGGACAAGCTCTCCCAGACCGCCGTCAGCGCAGCGGGCTGCATCTCGTCGGCACGCAGCACCGCGACCGCGCAGTCG
>JANLSI010000523.1:0-4013 GCA_031362345.1 Pseudomonadota bacterium | reverse complement strand
AGCCGGGATTCGATGTCGAGCATATCGGGCGAGACCAGCTCGGCGGCGGCCGAGGGCGTCGCTGCACGCAAGTCAGCGACCATATCGGCAATCGTGAAATCGACCTCGTGGCCCACCGCGCTCACCACCGGGATCAGCGAGTCGTGGATGGCGCGCGCCACCACTTCCTCGTTGAATGACCACAGGTCTTCCAGCGAGCCACCGCCGCGTCCGACGATCAACACATCGCATTCGGCACGGCGGTTGGCACGCGCGATAGCGGCGGCAATCTCGGCCGCCGCGCCTTCACCCTGTACCGGGGTGGGATAAATGATGATCGGCAGGGCCGGGCAGCGGCGTTTCAACACCGTGATGATGTCGCGCACTGCCGCCCCGCTGGCCGAAGTCACGACGCCGATCGCGCGCGGCCAGCGCGGTAGCGCGCGTTTGCGCGCGACGTCGAACAAGCCTTCCTCGAAGAGCTTGCGTTTGAGCTGTTCGAAGCGCAGTCGCAGCAGGCCTTCGCCGGCCGCTTCCAGGGCCTCGACGATGAGTTGATAATCGCCGCGCGGGGTGTAGAGACTGACGCGTCCATAGGCGACCACTTTCAGGCCATCGCGCGCCTCGAAGCCGAGCACGCGATTGCGCGTGCGGAACATCGCGCAGCGGATCTGGGCGCCCGCATCCTTGAGCGAGAAATAAACATGGCCCGAGGCCGGGCGGGCCAAATTGGAGACCTCGCCCTCCACCCACACATTGCCGAGTTCGGTCTCGAGTAGATGACGCGCGGTCTCGTTCAGACGCGAAACGCTGTATAGATCGCGGCCATCGCTATTGCTATCGCCATGGGCTGCGCGCGGCGCCCCGATTCTCGTCCCTACGCTGCGTCGTTTACCGTTAATGACCGAGCCCCTATAATCGCCGCCTGCATTTTACGGGATGAACCCCCCTCATGCGCGTTGTCGGCGACGGCCTCACTTTCGACGATGTCCTGTTGATTCCTGATTACTCGGACGTCCTCCCGCGCGAAGTCGAGCTCAAGTCCCAGCTGACCCGCGACATCGAACTACAGATACCCCTGCTCTCGGCGGCCATGGACACCGTCACCGAGTCGCGGCTGGCGATCGCCCTGGCTCAGGAAGGCGGCATCGGCTTCATCCACAAGAACATGAACCCGCAGGAGCAGGCCGCCCAAGTGCGGCGGGTCAAGAAATTCGAGAGCGGCGTCATTCGCGATCCGATCACGGTCAGTCCCGATGTCAGCATCGGTGAAGTGCTGGCCTTGACCCGCGCCTCGGGCATTTCCGGTGTGCCGGTGGTGGATAAAGACCAGGTGGTCGGCATCGTCACCAGTCGCGACCTGCGCTTCGAAAAGCGTTTTGACATTCCGGTCACCGCCATCATGACACCGCGCGAGCGGCTAGTAACGGTCGGCGAGAACGCTTCCAAGGACGAAGTCATCGCGCTGCTCCACCGCCATCGCATCGAAAAACTGCTGGTGGTGAACGACAAATTCGAGTTGCGCGGCATGATCACGGTGAAGGACATCCAAAAGGCCGAGCAATATCCCAACGCCTGTAAGGATTCCCAGGAACGGCTGCGAGTCGGCGCGGCAGTCGGCGTCGGTGTCGGCACCCATGAACGGATTGCGGCGCTGGTCGAGGCCGGCGTCGATGTGCTGGTAGTCGATACCGCCCATGGCCATTCGCGCGGTGTGATCGAGATGGTGCGCTGGATCAAGCAGCACTACCCAGGCGCCCAGGTCATCGGCGGCAATATCGCGACTGGTGATGCGGCGGAAGCTTTGGTTGCGGCCGGTGCTGACGCCGTGAAGGTCGGCATCGGGCCGGGCTCGATCTGCACCACCCGTATCGTCACCGGCATTGGTGTGCCGCAGATTACCGCTGTGGCAAGCGTTGCCGAGCGGCTGGCCAAGAGCGGGGTGCCTTTGATTTCCGATGGTGGTGTGCGCTATTCGGGCGACATCGCCAAAGTGCTTGCGACCGGCGCCCACAGCGTCATGATCGGTTCGCTGTTCGCCGGCGCCGAAGAAGCGCCGGGCGACGTCGAATTGTTCCAGGGCCGCTCCTACAAGTCCTACCGCGGCATGGGTTCGCTTGGCGCCATGGCCCAGACCCACGGCTCTTCCGATCGCTACTTCCAGGAAGCGGGCGAGATCGAGAAGCTGGTGCCGGAAGGCATTGAAGGCCGTGTGCCCTACAAGGGGCCGCTGTCGGCCATCGTGCATCAGATGCTGGGCGGCGTGCGCGCCGCCATGGGCTATACCGGCTGCCGCAATATGGCAGAGCTGCGCAGTAAGCCCAAATTTCTCAAGGTGACTGCCGCTGGCATGCGCGAGAGCCACGCGCACGACGTGCAGATCACCAAGGAAGCGCCCAATTACCGTCTCGATTGATCGCCGCCGCGCGCGGCGCGGCGAGCCGTGAGCACACCAGCGATGTCCAGCACTCAAGGCGCGAATGGCGATGTGCACGCCGATCGCATTCTGATCCTCGATTTCGGCGCGCAATACACCCAGCTCATCGCGCGTCGGGTGCGCGAAGCGCAGGTCTACTGCGAGATCCGTCCCTTCGACATCAGCATGGAGGCGGTGCGGGAATTCAATCCGCGCGGCGTGATCCTGTCGGGCGGCCCGGAATCGGTCTACGAGAACGAGCAGTTCCGCGCGCCGGCCGAGGTGTTTGAACTCGGTGTGCCGGTGCTCGGCATCTGCTATGGCATGCAGACCATGGCGGTGCAGCTCGGTGGCAAAGTCGAGCGCGCGCCAGAGCGCGAATTCGGTTATGCCCAAGTGCGTGCCCGGGGTCATTCGCAGTTGTTCCGCGACATTCAAGATCACACCAACGACCAGGGCCATGGCCTGCTCGATGTGTGGATGAGCCACGGTGACCACGTTACCGAACTGCCGCCCGGCTTCACGTTGATAGGCTCGAGCGAGAACGCACCGATCGCGGCCATGGCCGACGAAACACGGCGCTTCTACGCCGTGCAGTTCCATCCCGAAGTCACCCATACCCACCAGGGCCAGGCCATACTCGGCCGCTTCGTGCACGAGATCTGCGGCTGCGCTTCGTTGTGGAATCCGGCCAATATCATTCAGGACAGCATCGCGCGGGTGCGCGCGCTAGTCGGCGAGCAGCGTGTGCTGTTGGGCTTGTCTGGTGGTGTCGATTCGTCGGTGGTGGCGGCTTTGCTGCACGAAGCGATTGGCGATCGATTGACCTGCGTCTTCGTGGATAACGGTCTGTTGCGCTTGAACGAAGCCGAGCAAGTGATGGCGACTTTCGCCGCCAATATGGGTGTCGATGTGCGCTGCGTCGATGCCGCCGAACAATTCCTCGGTGCGCTGGCCGGGGTCGAAGATCCGGAAGAGAAGCGCCGTGTGATCGGTCGCGTCTTCATCGAAGTATTCGATGCGCAGGCGACCCGCATCGAGGGCGTGGCCTTTCTCGCGCAGGGCACCATCTATCCCGACGTCA
This sequence comes from Pseudomonadota bacterium, assembly GCA_031362345.1. Lineage (GTDB taxonomy): Bacteria > Pseudomonadota > Gammaproteobacteria > JADJYF01. The sequence continues at coordinate 534 of JANLSI010000523.1, read as the reverse complement.
TCGAATCAGCCGGGGCTGCTTCGGGCAAGGCCCAGGTCATCAAGTCCCATCACAACGTTGGCGGTCTGCCGGCGCACATGAAACTGAAACTGATCGAGCCCTTGCGCGAACTCTTCAAAGACGAAGTGCGCGAAGTGGGCATGGCCTTAGGGTTACCGCGCGAGATGGTTTATCGCCATCCATTTCCGGGGCCGGGTCTCGGTGTGCGGCTCCTCGGCGAAGTGCGGCGCGACTATGCCGAGACACTGCGTCGTGCCGATGCCATCTTCATCGAAGAGCTCTACCGCCACGATCTCTACACTAAAGTCAGCCAGGCTTTTGCGGTGTTCCTGCCGGTGAAGTCGGTCGGTGTACAGGGCGACGCGCGACGCTATGAGCACGTCATCGCACTACGCGCGGTCGAGACCGTCGACTTCATGACCGCCCACTGGGCCCATCTGCCCTATGAATTCCTCGACCTGGTCTCGCGCCGCATCAGCAACGAGATTTCAGGCGTGTCGCGCGTGGTCTACGACATTTCCGGCAAGCCGCCGG
>JANLSI010000602.1:0-5466 GCA_031362345.1 Pseudomonadota bacterium | reverse complement strand
GTGGCCGTCGCGCCGTCGCGGGCGTACTGACCTTCGGGTGTCGTGAACACCGCCTCCATCTCGACGCGGGTCCTGAACCATACTTCGGCCACGCCATCGAAAGCCTGGTCGGCGGTCGTGCACAGGTTAATGTGATATTTGACCAGCCCCGGCCATTTCTTGACCTTAGGTGCGTGTTCGGTCAGCCACCAGGTCTTGAAGGCCTCGAACTCCATGCCTTGTGGGCGTTTGATCGCACCGATGACTTTGTACATGGGTAATCTCCGTGGTGGTTGGTGCTACACGGTAGCCGTCGGCAAGCGCACAGGCAAATGGGGATTTCGCACCAGATCAATAGCGTCCGACTTCAGTCGGACATTACATTCCAACGCCCCTCAATAGCCCTCATACTTTCCCTCGCGCCGTTCGCGAAACGCGCTGATCGCCTCGGCATGATCGGGTCCGCCCTTGGCGATTGCGATGTGGGAAGAAATCAAATCGAAGGATGCCGCCATGTCGCCGTTCAGCGCGTGATTCACCGCGCGCTTGATCAGGCGCACCGACAGAGGTGGCATGTGGGCCATGCGATGGGCGAGGGCGCGGGCCTGGGTCAGCAATTGCTCGTCGGGGTAGACATGGTTGACCAGGCCGATGCGCAGCGCAGTGTCGGCATCGATGAAATCGGCTGCGAGCAACAGTTCCAGCGCCCAGGCTTTGCCCACCAGGTGCGGTAGGAACCACGCACCGCCGCCGCCGGGTAAGAGCCCGATTTTGGCGTAGGTCTCGGCGAAGCGCGCGCTCTGACTGGCCAGACGCAGGTCGCAGGCGAGCGCCAGATCGAGGCCGCCGCCCGTCGCGACGCCGTTGACCGCTGCAATGATCGGCTTGTCGAATTGGGCAAGGCGTTTGGGAAAGGCCTGGATGGTGTGCCAGATATATTCCTTGGTGACGTGGGCGCGATTGTCGGCCTCGCTACCCATCGTATTGATGTCACCGCCGCTGCAGAAGCCCCGCCCGGCACCGGTCAGTACCACCGCACCGACATCCTCACGTGTCGCGCATTCGTCGATGCGCGTGACCAGCAGATTCAGCATCTCGTCGCTGAAGGCGTTGAGTTTGTCGGGGCGATTCAAGGTGATGAGCGCGACGCGCTCGGTGACTTCCAGCAGAACGGCGTCGGACATGTGAGTGAACTCCTCGCGTGGGTGCTATAGGTTGCGGCCGGCGGCGACGCCAGACGACCACGCCCATTGGAAATTATGTCCGCCGAGATGGCCCGTGACGTCGACGGCTTCGCCGATGAAATGCAGTCCCGGCACGGCGCGCGCTTCGAGGTCCCGCGAGTTGAGCGCACTGGTCGCGACACCGCCGACGGTGACCTCGGCCTTGCGAAAGCCCTCGCTACCATCGGGCACCACCTGCCAGCACTGTACGTGGTCGGCGAGGGCGCGCAGTTTGGTGTCGGACAACTCGGCGAGATTGCCCAGCGCGCAGTCCGTCTGATCGGCGATGCGTTGCGCGAGGCGGCGTGGCAGCAAACTGCCGAGCGCACTGGCCGCTTGCTGGCGCGGATGGGCGACGCGCTGTTCGCGCAACAGCGCGAGCACTTCGACGTCCGGCGCGAGATCAATACGGATGGTCGCGCCCGGCGTCCAGTAAGACGAGATCTGCAAGATAGACGGTCCACTTAGACCACGATGGGTAAACAGTAGGGCCTCGTGGAAATGCGCGCCGTTGCAGCGAACGTCCGCTTCCACCGACACCCCGCTCAAGGCTGCCAGTGCGAGCTTCAACTGCGGCGCGAACACCAGCGGCACGAGACCAGCCCGGGGTGTGACCATCTCAAGGCCGAACTGCGCGGCAAGCGTATAGGCCAAGTCGCTCGCGCCGATTTTGGCGATGGACTTGCCGCCGCTGGCGACCACCAGGCGCGCGGCGGTGAATTGGCCGCGAGTGGTCATCACAGTGAAGCCGTGCTCCTGCCTAGCAACCTGATTGATAGCGGTATTGAGAGCCAGCTGTACATTCCCCCGCAGGCATTCCTCAAGCAGCATATCGATGACTTGCTGAGCGGAGTCGTCGCAGAACAACTGGCCGAGGTCCTTCTCGTGCCAGGCGATGCCATGGGCGTCGATCAGCGCAATGAAATCATATTGTGAATAACCCGCCAGCGCCGAACGACAGAAATGGGGATTGGCCGACAGGAAATTAGCGGGTCCGCAATACAGATTAGTGAAATTGCAGCGCCCGCCGCCGGAGATGCGAATCTTCTCGCCGGCTTGTGCGGCATGATCCACCAACAGCACCCGCCGGCCGCGTTGGCCGGCAGTCAGCGCACACATCATGCCGGCGGCGCCTGCACCGATGATGATCACGTCGTAGTCGTGCAAGGCGCGGGTCCTTTGCGGCCCTGGGCAGGCCGCGTTCGTGCGGATGACGGCGATTTTAAAGTATTCTTGGCGCTGCGGATCTGCGCGTGCGGCGCGCGCCGCGTCATGCCGTCAACACCCATCACTACCACCGCTACGAGGACTTCGGCATGCCCATCGAAAAAGATAGCGTCGTGAGCTTTCACTACCGCCTGAGCGTGGGCGCAGAACAGGTCGAGGATTCCCACGGTGGCGAGCCGCTTTCCTATCTCCACGGCTACGGCAATATCATTGCCGGACTTGAGCACGAGATGGCCGGCAAATCGGTCGGCGACAGCTACACCGTGACCATAGCGCCCGAACTGGCCTATGGCCCACGCCGGCAAGATGCCATCGCCCGCGTGCAGATGAAGCAGGTGCTGACCAAGGGCCGCCTCAAGGCGGGCATGCCGATCACGATCAATACCGAGCATGGCCCGCGCCAGGTGCGAGTGATCAAGCCCGGCAAGTTCGTGGTCGATGTCGATGCCAATCATCCCATGGCTGGCGCGACCTTGACCTTTGACATCGAAGTGCTTGAGGTACGTGCAGCGAGTGCCGAAGAGCTGGCCCACGGCCATGTGCATGGCGCGGGCGGGCATCATCATTGATTGCACACTGACAGGAATGTCCGAATGAATTCGGACCCACAGGGAGTTTCGACTGGCCGATTGTGGGTCCGAATTCATTCGGACATTCTTTCCAGACCCTGACCAAACATTTAGAACAACGGCCATGTCCAAACCCCGCTTCAACGCCGAATTGCTCGACTTCCTGCACCGTTCGCCAACGCCTTTTCACGCCGTCGCCGTCATGCGTGAATGCCTACGGGCTACCGGCTTCGTCGAACTGGACGAGGCCGAAGCCTGGCAGGTCGCGCCAGGCGGGCGCTATTTCGTCACCCGCAACGCGTCATCGCTGATCGCTTTCCGCACCGCCAAGCGCGCTCTGGCCATGGATGGCTTACGCATGGTGGGCGCCCATACCGACAGCCCTTGTCTCAAGCTCAAGCCGAATGCGGTCAACGAGAGCGCCGGCTACGTGAAGTTCGGCGTCGAGGTCTATGGCGGGGTATTGTTGAACCCGTGGTTCGATCGCGACTTGTCGCTGGCGGGCCGCGTCACCTTGCGTGACAAGCGCGGTGTCTTGCGCAGTCGTTTGATCGACTGCCGACGGCCGCTCGCCATCATTCCCAGTCTGGCCATCCATCTCGATCGCGACGCCAATGACTCACGCACGATCAACAAGCAGACCATGCTGCCGCCGGTACTGGGTCTGGCCGGCGACCAGCCTTTCGATCTGGCGGGGCTGATCAAGAGCGAACTCAAGAAGCAGGATGCGGCGCTGGCGCGCGCCGACATTCTCGATTTCGAATTGTCGTTTTACGGCACCCAGCCGCCGGCCCTGGTCGGCGTTGCCGAGGAGTTCATCGCTAGCGCGCGACTCGATAATTTACTGAGCTGCTACACCGGACTCAACGCCATCCTCGATAGCAAGGCCGACACCGCCCAGCTGTTTATTGCCAGCGATCACGAGGAAGTCGGCAGCAATTCTGCGGCTGGTGCGCGCGGTAATTTTCTCAAGAGTGTGTTGGAAAGACTGGCAGGCAATGACGAGGACTATGGGCGCATGATCGCGCGCTCGTTGCTGGTCTCGACCGACAATGCCCACGGCATCCACCCGAATTTCGCCGACAAACATGACCATCGCCATGGCCCGGTCTTAAATCGGGGCCCAGTGGTCAAGGTCAACAGCAATCAGTCTTATGCCACCAATAGCGAGAGCGCGGCATTGTTCAAGCATGCTGCCGCGCGCGCCAAGGTTGCCGTGCAGTCTTTTGTCACGCGCACTGACCTGGCTTGCGGCAGCACCATCGGCCCGCTCACGGCGGCGGGCTTGGGGGTGCGCACGGTGGACGTCGGCGTGCCGACTTTCGCCATGCACTCGATTCGAGAACTGGCCGGCGCCGACGACGGCCACGCGCTCTATCGCACCCTGCTGGCGTTTTTTGCCTTGACGGATTTGGTAATCGAAAGCCGCCGCGGGCACTGAGCGGGCGGTTTATCCGCCGCGTGGACGGCGCGCGAACATCACCGTGTCGAGATAGTTCAGCACCGCCACGCCGTCCTGGTTGGTCAAGCGGAAGGCGAACTTGACGATGCCGCGATCAGGTTTGCTGTGCGACGCGCGCAGTTCCAGACATTCAATGGTGAGGCTGATGTCGTCTCCCGGATAGACCGGATGGGGAAAGCGCAGCTCGTCAAATCCCAGCGCACCGATCACGGCGTCCGTCCAGGGCGCGCCATGCAACATCTTCTGCTTGATACACAGGGTGTACTGCCCCGACGCCGTCATGCCCTTCAAGCCGCGCGCCTGGGCGGCGGCGTCATCCATGTGTATGGGCAGTGGGTCCCAGCGGCCATTGAATTCCAGCAGTTCTTCCCGCGTAACGTGGTAGGGGCCGAAGTGGAAGCGCGCGCCGATGTTGACGTCTTCGAAGTAGCAGGACGGGGTGGTGCTCATGGTTGCTGCGGCCTTGAGTACGGTCAGTGACAAACGCGCGGTGTTGGGTCTCGCAATGCGGACGCCGCCTCGACGGCAGGCGTCCTGCATCGCGCGCCGCTCAACGCCGATCGATGAAAACCCGTTCCTTGCCTAGCCACATCGCCGAACGCTTGAAGTCGATGAACTTGGCTTCGTCGGCGACTGCGATTTCCATCGCGCGTTTGGCTTCCGGTACATCGGCCATGGTCATGAGATCAGCGCGGTTGAACCAGGCCTCGGCATGGCCGGAGTAGGGCGGGGTGGTGATACCACGGGCATCGCTCATGGCCTTCACCCCCGGCACGTCTTCGCAATAGTGCACCTGCAGGTAGCGCTGCATGCGGAAGCCCGGTGCCACGCTGCGGATCAGCGGGCCATGATTGGTACGCCAGTAGAGCTGGCCTTCGGCGAGCGACTGGTGGGGCAGATGGCGCAGGCAGAAGAACAGTTTCACCAGCGGGCCGTGCTCGTGGGCGATCACGTATTCCGAGGGATTGACCTGCGGATATTCGTAGGCGAACCACATCGGCGACTT
>JANLSI010000574.1:0-6758 GCA_031362345.1 Pseudomonadota bacterium | reverse complement strand
GACTGGCCCTTGCTCATGGCATGCTCCTTGTTGTTGTTATGCCGGGTGAGAAAAAACCTCGCGAGGACCAAGCGTCTCGCGGGTCGTAATCTTTATTGTGTACGTGCTTCGGCGCTACTCTAGATCAGAACCGTCGCGCTTGAAAATGATCTGCTCACGTATTGTGCGCATCACCTGATCGAAAAGTGTGGGATCAGTACAGTCCAACCATGAACAGCCGGATTCCCGCCTTAACCACGTGAGCTGGCGTTTTGCCAGCTGGCGAGTCGCAGCGATTGCCCTTTCGACCATAGGGGAGTGTGAATAGTCGCCGGCCAGATAGCCCCATACATCGCGATATCCGACCGTGCGCATGGCCGGTGCGTGGGCATCGAGCCCGCCACTATCGCGCAGCGCGCGAACTTCGTTGATCAAGCCGCGCTCAAGCATGCGATCGAATCGCGAGGCCAAACGACGATGCAGTGAAGCGCGATCCGTGGGCGCGATCACCAGCTTCACGACCTGCCCCACATGGGGGGTGAGCCGCGCACGCTGCCAAAGTTCCGATTGGCTGACGCCGGTGGCAACGTGCACTTCCAGGGCACGCACCAGACGTTGCGGATCGTGCGGATGGATGCGTGCGGCAGCGCAGGGATCGACCGCCGCCAAACGCGCATGCAGGGCCTGCGCGCCGGTGCTCGCTAGTTCGGCCTGCAAGGCCGCGCGCAGCTGCGGATCCGCTGCGGGCAGATCGGCCAGACCGTGTTCGAGTGCGCGGAAGTAAAGGCCCGTGCCACCGACCAGCAGCGGTACGCGGCCGCGCGCGCGGATCGCCGTAATCGCACTCTGCGCATCGAGGCGAAACTGCGCGGCGGAATAGGCTGCAGTCGGCGCGCAGATATCCACTAGGTGGTGCGCTACACGACGACGCACGGCCGGATTGGGTTTGGCCGTGCCGATGTCAAAGCCACGGTAGATCTGCGCCGAATCGACACTGATGATTTCGAGGGGCAAGCGCGCGGCCAGTGCCAACGCCACCGCGCTCTTGCCCGCGCCGGTTGGGCCCATCACGAACAGCAACGGCGGCTCAGCTTCACTCACGCACGACACCGCGGCGCGCGAGCAGCGCGCCATCGACCACCGCCGCCAGGTTGGTGAGTTCGAGACCACAGGCTGCCGCGCCGTGTTCCAACGCGTCGAGCAGGCGTCGCGAGGCTAGTCCGTGGCTGCCGAGCACTACCGCTGCGGCCGCCGCCTGCGCGAAACGCGCGCCGTCGTTGTCGCCGCCGGTTTGCTCGGCCAGTCGTTCGAAAAATGCCGGCCACGGCAATTCCGGCAAGACCCGCGGAACGGCCCGTAGCAGATGGCCGGCCGGCCCGAGATCGTCGAGTTCAAAGCCATAAGCGCGCAGTTGCGCCGCCGCGTAGTGCGCCCATAGACGGCTGGCAGCAGCAATACGCTCGGGGATCAGCAGCGGCCGGCTGGCGACACCCGTAGCACTGACTGGGACCAGACGACGAGTCAGGATCTCGGTCCACGCCGCCCGCAGATCGAGAGCACGCACGCTTGCATTGTCGCGATACAGAAGGTAGCGGTCATCGATCAGAGCAAGGGCCGGACCGAGCTGCAGCGGCCCATGCAGCGCTGGCGCGCGACTCGGCGTGCGGTGTTCCTGCGGCCGTTCGGCATAGCGGCCAGCGGGTTCGGAGATAGTCACTTGCGGCGAATTCGATGATTCTGGCTGCGTCACGCCCGCAAGGGCGCGGCGCACCGCGACATACAGCAAATCATGCACCGCGCGCACATCGGCGAAACGTACTTCGAGCTTGCCGGGATGGACGTTGACGTCGACCGCCGCGGGTGTCAGCGCCACGGCCAGCGCGTAGACCGGGAAACGCCCGCTCGGAATGCCATCGCCAAACGCCAGCCGTACGGCGTGGGCGAGCTGCCGGTCGCGCACGTAACGACCATTCAAGGACAAGAACTGACCGTCGGACTGGCTGTCTGCCTCGTCCGGTCCGCCCACCCAGCCGCGCACGCTGAGGCCCTGCGCATCGAGTTCGACGAAGTGCGCCGCCGCCATGAAAGGCGCGCCGAACAGACTGCGCCAACGCGGACTGTCAACGCCGAGCTCGGCCGACGGCAGGCGCAGGCCGCGGCTGCCGGCCTGACTCAAGGACATGGCCACTGCGGGACGCGCGAAGGCGAGCTGGCGAACCAGTTGCTGAATATGCAGGAACTCGGTGCGCGCACGCTTCAGGAAGCGCCGCCGCGCCGGCACGTTGTCGAACAGCTCGCGGACCGTGAGGCGGGTGCCGACATTGGCTTGGTGCGGCACCGGCGGCCCGGGCGTCTGGCCGGGCGCAACCGCCAGTCGCCAGCCATGAGGGTCGCCGCGCCGACGGGTGATGATTTCCACCGTCGCGACCGCAGCGATGCTGGCCAGCGCCTCACCGCGAAAACCGAGCGAAACCAAGCTGGCGAGGTCGCTGACCGCCGCGATTTTGCTGGTCCAGTGCCGGCGTAAGGCAGCCGCCAACTCGGCGCCCGCGAGCCCTGAGCCGTCATCGCTGACGCTCATATATTCGAGCCCACCGTCGCCGATATCGATGTCGATGCGGGTGGCACCTGCGTCGAAACTGTTCTCGACCAATTCCTTGATGACCGAGGCCGGTCGCTCGATGACTTCGCCCGCCGCGATCTGGTTGATCAGGTGATCAGAGAGCGGCAGGATGGGACGCGCCATGGCTTGCATGGGGCGTAGTGTAGTGAATAGTGGCGCGAGATCTTAAGCGCCGCCGGCCACCGGCGCGCGCGCCTCAGGGAATACGCAGCAAGGAACCAGCACGCACCATCTCGGCGTCCATGTCGTTGGCTTGCTTGAGGGTGTTGACGCTGACCTCGTAGCGCGTGGCGATGGCCGACAAGGTCTCGCCTGGCGAGACGCGATGGCGGCGCGAGTCGCTGGTGCCGGCGTCGGCCATGACCCGCTCGACCGGACGCGGCGCACTGCGCGCGCGGCCGGCATTGAAAGCCACCACGCCGTTGAAAATAGAGCGCGCCAGCTGCTGCCGATAGGCCTCGCTGCGTAGTCGTTTTTCCTCGATCGGGTTGGAAATGAACGCTGTCTCGACCAGGATCGAGGGGATATCCGGCGACTTCAGCACCATGAAGCCGGCATGCTGCAGGCGGGTATGATGCACCCGCCCCACACCACGCAGACTGCGTAGCACGGCACTACCGAGATCGGTGCTGGCGTCTAGGGATGCCGCCTGGGACAGATCCAGCAGCACCGATTTCAGCATACGGTCTTTATCGTCGAGACTGACGCCGCCGACCAGGTCCGCCGCATTCTCAGTCGCCGCCAGCCATTTGGCGGCTTCGCTGCTGGCACCGCTCTGGGACAGCACGTAGACCGAGGAACCCTGCACACGGCGGTCGTAGACCGCATCGGCATGGACCGAAATGAAGAGGTCGGCACGCTTGGCGCGGGCGCGGTCCATGCGGGTGCGCAGCGGCAGGAAATAGTCGCCATCGCGGGTCAGTGCCGTGCGCATACCGGGCTGGCGATCGATCAGTCGCGCCAGCTCGCGCGCAACCGCCAACACGATGTCCTTCTCGTAGCTGCCACTCGGGCCGACGGCACCGACGTCCTGACCGCCGTGCCCGGCGTCGACCGCGATCACCAGGTCGCGTAGCGGGCGGGCGACGGGCGCAAGCGCCGGCCTGGCGCTGCTAGCGGTTGCAGGTACTTTGCTAGCGATCGTTGCGGGCGTAACCGAGCTGGCGGTCACTGGCACACTGGCGGAACGCACTGGCGGGGCAGCGGCGGGAGCCGCTGCGCGCTGGGCGCCTGCGGGTTGCGTGCTCAAGGCAAGATCGAGTTGGTAACCAGCACCGTTGGCAGGCGCTAACAGGCGCGTCTTGACGCGACTCGCTTGTGCAAGTTCGATCACCACGCGCAGACCGATCTCGCTCTGCATGAATTGACGAATGTGCTTGATGCCGGTGCTGGCGGCGTCGAGGCTCAGTAGACGGCGCACCTTGGCGCCCTTGAAATCCACCACCACACGCGGCGGGTTATCCATGCGGAACACCGCGTATTGGAGCGGCGCGGAGACATCGAACACGAGGTGGGTGCCACTAGCTGTGCGATTGACATGCACACCACGGACTTCCGTAGCGCAAGCGCCACCACTGAGCACGGTGAGCATGAGAAATATCAGCCAGGGCATCGACTTACCGGAGCTTTCTCAAAGATATCGATATTCTGTACGGGTTACAGCAACTAATTCAAGTTTAATTAATCTTGTTTATACAAACTACTGTAATTATTGATTAAGCCAGCTTCGAAACGATCTCATCTCCGGCTCTGCCATGGCCTTCGATCAGGACCTCGCGTCCTTCGTCGATAACTCGCAGGGTCAGCGTGAGGTCTGGCACCGGCAATACCGGCGCGCCACGCTCGGCCCATTCAATCAGGCAATCGGCATCGGCGTCGAAGTAATCCTCGATGCCGATGAACTCAAGTTCGCCGGCCGCCATGCGGTAAAGATCGAAATGATGCACGGTGCGGCTGGCGAGCTCATAGCTCTCGACCAGGGTAAAGGTCGGACTCTTGACCGCGCCCGCATGGCCGAGCGCGCGCAAATAGCCGCGCACCAAAGTGGTTTTGCCGGCGGCGAGCTCACCGGACAGATGGATGCGAACACCGGCGCGGCAGCACAGGGCGAGACGCCCGCCCAAAGCTTCCATGTCCTCGGCACTCGCAATGTGAATGCGACAGCGGGTGTTCATTGCGGGCCCGGATTCACCGCCGCACGCAGCAAAGGCATAAGGTCGCCAGCCAGCAAGCCACGCTCGCCAGCCAGCGCGGCGCGATCAGCGGCATGGCCATGCACGCAAGCCCCTGCCGCCGCTGCCAGGCGTGGCGCTAAGCCCTGCGCCAGCAGCCCGGCAATGATGCCGGTCAAGACATCTCCCATGCCGCCACTTGCCATACCGGGGTTGCCGTCGCGCACCACCAGCGGCAGATCGTATTCGCTCGCAATCACGGTGCCAGCACCCTTCAGCAGTACCACCCCGCCGAACCGCGCGCAAAGCCCCACGGCAGCGGCGTAGCGGTCGTCGTGGATGACTTGCGTGGCGACACCCGCCAGGCGCGCTGCTTCGCCTGGATGGGGCGTCAGGATGCGCGCCTCGCGGCGGTCCGGATCGGCCGCCAGCAGATTGAGGCCATCGGCATCCACGACCTGCACCTGCGCGCAATCGCGCACCGCTGCCATCAGTTTTTGCGCCCACGGACTCGTGCCGAGTCCGGGACCGATGGCCACCACCGTCGCCCGCGCCAGCAGTGGCGCAAGATCCGCCGCGTCGGTCACGCCATGACACATGAGCTCGGGACGCTGCGTGGTGAGGTTGGACGCATGGCTGGGATGGGTAGCGAGCGAGACCAGACCGGCGCCGACGCGCGCCGCCGCCTCGGCGGCCATGCGCGCCGCACCGCCGAAGCCCGGCGCGCCGCCAATCACCAGCACATGGCCGTAGTGGCCCTTGTGGGCGGTGCGCGGGCGTGGCGCGAACAGGCCACGCAGCTGGGCATGATCGATGGCCTGGGCGGTGGCGGGCACGGCGGCATAGGCCGCCGCTGGTAGGCCGATGTCATGCCATTGCAGTGCGCCGGTATAGGCCGGCGCATCGCCGGTCACCAGTCCCTGTTTCATGCTGACCAGACTGAGGGTGGCGGTGGCACGCACCGCCACGCTGTGGCACAGGCCCGTGGAAGCATTGATGCCCGATGGCACGTCAACACTCAATATCGGCAGACCACAGCCGTTGATGCGCACAATGGCGTCGGCGTAAACGCCTTCGACCTTACGCTCGAGGCCGGTACCGAGGACCGCATCGACCACCAGCTCCGCGCCGTCGAACCAGGCATCGCCGCCGGCCGCCGCGACGCCGGCCTCGCGCATGGCGCGATAGGTGCTCGCGCCATCGCCGCGCAGACGCTGCTCCGCACTCAACATCACCACCCGTGGTTCCAGCCCGGCCGCCGCCGCCAAGCGCGCGACCACATAACCATCGCCGCCATTATTGCCAGCGCCACACACGATGCTTAAGCGCCGCGCCGCTGGCCAGCGCTGTCGCAGGTCTTCGAATATCGCAGCGCCGGCGCGCTCCATGAGCGTCAGACCGGCAATGCCGAGCTGCGCGATGGCGTAATGCTCCAGCGCACGCGTGCCCGCTGCGTCGTATAAGTCCTGCACGGGCAGGTTCATGTCGGTGTCGGGACTTTAAGGAAATGGCTGCGGTAGTGGCGCAGCTCCGCGATCGAATCGCGGATGTCGGCCAAGGCCAGATGGTTGGACTGTTTCTGGAATGCCGGCAAGCCCGGCGCCCAACGCTTGGCCAGTTCCTTCAAGGTACTCACATCGAGATTACGATAGTGAAAGAACTCGGCCAGCGCCGGCATGTATTTGTAAAGGAAACGCCGATCTTGGCAGATGCTGTTGCCGCACATCGGCGAGGTCGACGCGGGCAGGTATTGGCGTAGGAATGCCAAGGTCGCCTGCTCGGCCGCGGCGCTGCTGACGGTGCTCGCGCGCACGCGGGCGGTCAGTCCCGAGTGTCCGTGCTGGCGGGTATTCCATTCGTCCATGCCGGCCAGCGCTGCATGGCTCTGATGGATAGCGAACACCGGCCCTTCTAGTTGCTCGTTAAGATCGACATCGGTGACGATGGTAGCGATCTCTAGGATGCAATCACGCTCAGGTTCGAGC
>JANLSI010000572.1:0-4023 GCA_031362345.1 Pseudomonadota bacterium | reverse complement strand
CTGACCATCATCGATTGGGCGGTGCGTGACATCAATCGACGTCGAGTCGCGGCCGAGCAAGAGCCAATCGCGATCGAAAAGATTCCGCTCGACGACACCACGACCTTCAAGTTGGTGCAGAACGCACGCACTACGGCGGTGTTCCAGCTTGAATCGCGCGGCATGAAAGAACTGATCAAGCGGCTCAAGCCTGATCTGTTCGAAGACATGATTGCCTTGGTGGCCTTGTTCCGACCGGGGCCCTTGCAATCCGGTATGGTCGACGACTTCATTGAACGTAAACACGGACGCCAGGCGCTCAAATACGCGGTGCCAGCCCTTGAACCGATTCTGAAACCGACCTATGGCGTGATTCTGTATCAGGAACAGGTCATGCAAATCGCACGCGTGCTGGCCGGTTATACGCTGGGCGCCGCCGATCTCTTGCGGCGCGCGATGGGCAAGAAAAAACCCGAGGAGATGGCCAAGCAGCGTGAGATTTTCGTCGGCGGTGCGCAGGCCAATGGCATTGCCGAGGCCGATGCTACTTATATTTTTGACCTGATGGAAAAGTTCGCCGGCTACGGTTTTAACAAGTCCCATTCGGTGGCCTATGCGCTGGTCGCCTATCAGACGGCCTGGCTCAAGGCGCACTACGCGGCGGCGTTTATGGCGGCCGTCATGTCGGCTGACATGGATTCCACCGACAAGGTCGTGCGCCTCATCGAAGAATGCCGTGCACTGGGTCTGACGGTGATACCGCCCGACGTCAACCGCTGCAGCTTCCGCTTCAGCGTGGCTGATACCAAGACCATTCGCTACGGGCTGGGCGCGCTGAAGGGTGTCGGCGAAGCGGTCATCAATTCCTTGGTCGAAGAGCGCGACAGCAACGGGCCTTACCGCGACCTGGTCGACATCTGTCGGCGTAATGCCGACAAGCGCATCAACCGTCGGGCACTGGAAGCCTTGATTAAGGCCGGCGCCTTCGACTGTTTTGGCCATACACGCGCGGTGCTGATGGCGGCGCTCGATCAGGTCCTGCAGATCACCGACCAGCACCAGAAAGCAGCGGTTTCCGGCCAGTCGGATTTCTTTGGTCTCGCCACCGAGGCGGTCGACGAAGTCGCGCCGCTCAACGTCGACTACGCCAGCGGCGTGCGCGAATGGAGCGCGGAAGAATTACTGGCCTGTGAGAAAGAGACCCTGGGACTCTATCTCAGCGGCCATCCCATCGACCGCTATCGCGCCGAACTGTCGGCTTTCGCCAGTTCTTCATTGGCTGAGATCAAGCCCGGTAAAAGACGTATCGCCGGCCTCATCATGTCGGTGCGCATCATCAAGACGCGCCGCGGGCGCATGGCCGTGATTTCGCTCGACGACCAGACCGCGCGCGTCGAGGTCACGGTCTACCGCGATGTCTTTGAACGAAATCTAGACAAGCTAGTGACCGATGCCATGGTCATTATCGAAGGCGAGTGTTCGGTTGATGAATTTTCCGGCGAGCATGCCGTGCAGGCCAGCGAGATCATGACGCTGGACGAGGCGCGCAATCGGCTCGCCCGCGTGCTGGTGCTGAGCATGTGCGAGACCGAGTTGAGTAATCGTTTCGTGCACGAACTCGAAACCATGATCGCCGGTCATGCCAATGGTCGCTGCCCGATCGCCATAGAATATGCACGCGCCGACAGCCGCGCCCGCCTCAAGCTCGGCGAACGCTGGCGGGTCAATGTATCCGAGGGCCTGCTGGACGGGCTCAAGCGTCACTTTGGAGCACAACATGTTCATCTCGAATACTGAGATCCACGGCCATGACTGAACGCGCAGCGGCGGGTGGCCAGGTCAATTTCAACTTCCTCGACTTCGAACAACCTATCGCCGAACTCGAAGCCAAGATCGAGGAGTTACGGCGCGTCGGCGATGATTCGGCCATCAATATTTCTGAAGAGATAGAGCGCCTCGGCAAGCGTTCGGATGAACTGACGCGGCAGATCTTCTCTGCGCTCAATGCCTGGCAGGTAGCCAAGCTCGCGCGTCACCCGAAGCGGCCCTATACCCTCGACTATGTAGCGCGCATGTTCGACGACGTGCATGAGCTGCATGGCGATCGCGCGTTTGGCGATGACCCGGCGATGGTCAGCGGTATCGGGCGCTTGAACGGTCGTGGCGTGGCTTTTGTCGGTCACCAGAAGGGACGCAACACCAAGGACAATCTGCTGCGCAATTTCGGTATGCCACGGCCCGAAGGTTATCGTAAGGCGCTGCGCATCATGGAAATGGCCGAGCGGTTTCGCCTGCCGGTGCTCACGTTCATCGACACACCCGGTGCCTATCCGGGTATCGATGCCGAGGAACGCGGCCAGAGCGAAGCCATCGCGCGCAACCTGATGGTGATGTCGGGACTGCGTACGCCGATCGTGGTGGCCGTGATCGGCGAAGGCGGCTCGGGTGGGGCGCTTGCTATCGGGGTCGGTGATCGCATTCTCATGATGCAGTACGCGACCTATGCAGTGATCTCGCCCGAAGGTTGCGCATCGATTTTGTGGAAGAGTGCTGAGCGCGCGTCCGACGCCGCCGAAGCGATGGGAATCACGTCGGCCAGTCTACTTAAACTCGGGCTCGTCAATACCATCATCGAAGAGCCGTTGGGCGGTGCGCATCGTGATCCGGAATTGGCGGCGACGCGCTTGAAGAGTGCCATTCTGACGGCCCTGGAGGAGCCTTCTCTGCTGCGTCCGGAGGAGTTGGTGACGAGGCGCCGCGCGCGCTTTGCGGCGATCGGTGAATACACCGATCGCTGAGCGCGAACGCCCTGCGCGCGCCGCCATGGCGATCGCTACGCGCTTGCGCGCGCGACTCGATAGCTGGCTTGCGGTGGGCGACATTGACAGGATCGTGCTCGGCTTCAGCGGCGGGCTCGATTCCACTGTACTGCTGCACTTGCTGCGTGATTATGTCGCGCAAGCGCCGGTGCTGCTCCAGGCTTGCCATATTGACCACGGCTTGCAGGCCGACAGCGCGCGCTGGGTCGCGCACTGTGCGCGGACGGCCGCACGCTTTGGCGTCGACTTCCGTAGCGAACGGCTCGACGGCGCGCCTGCGGTGGGCGCGAGCATCGAGGACTGGGCACGCCAGCAGCGTTACGCGGTCCTGTTGGCGCAACTCGACAATCGCAGCGCGCTGGTCACCGCCCATCACCGCGATGACCAGGCCGAGACCGTCCTGCTGCACGCGCTGCGCGGTTCCGGCCCCCACGGTCTGGCCGGTATCCGCGCGCGCGGCCGTTACGGCGAGAAACGCTTGCTGCGCCCCTTGCTCGATGAACAACGCGCCGACTTGCTGGCCTATGGGCGTGCCCACGATCTCCAATGGCTCGACGATCCGAGCAATACCGAACTGCGTTTCGCGCGCAATCGACTGCGCGCGGCGATCATGCCGGCGCTTGAGCGCGAGTTCCCCGGCGCGCGTGCGGCGCTGGCGCGGGTCGCCACCTTGCAGGCCGAGGTGGTCGAAGTGCTGGATTCGCTGGCCGATCAGTTCGTGCAGGACGGTGAGGTGTTGGATCTCGCGCACTTGCGTGGCTGCGCCCTAGCGTTGCGGCCTTTCATCGTCAAGCGCTGGCTGGCGCGGGCGGGCGGGCCGGTGCCTGGGCGTGCGCAGCTGGAGCGCATGCTGCACGAGATGCTCGATGCGCGCGCTGATGCCATGCCGTTGGTGGAGTGGCGTGGGGTCGCGGTGCGTCGTTACGACGACAAGTTTTTCCTGACTGTCGCGCGCTTGCCACTGCCGAGTGCTGAGCCGCTACCCTACGTCATGTCGTGGACACCCTTGCGTCTGCCGCAGGGTGTGTTGCGCGCCCGCGAAACCCTCGGTGAGGGCGCTGAGCCTGTGGTGCTGGCCGATGGTGCTCTCAGTCTACGTTTCCGCCACGGCGGCGAGCGTCTGCGGCTGCACAGCGGTGGGCCACGCCGCGCACTCAAAAGCCTGTTCCAGGAATGGCGCGTGCCGCCGTGGCTACGCAACGGATGGCCGCTGGTCTTTGTCGGT
>JANLSI010000545.1:0-8197 GCA_031362345.1 Pseudomonadota bacterium | reverse complement strand
CGCGATCGCAATCGGTGGCGAGCCAGACCCGCGTAGCGGTGCGCAATGCATCGCGAATGGCTCTAAGCTTCGCGGCCTTGTGACCGCCGCCAGCAGGCCGCGTGCCGTAGATGTTAGCGCCACCACGAACTTGAGCCACTTTCGGGGTGTGTGCCGGTGCTTCGGTGAGCCAGCAGGACGGTTCTGGAACAAGGGCCGCTATTGGGTTTTGAGCCGAAATGGCTGGCTCACTCGATCACCGGCACCGTGGCTCAATTCGGCGCCGGCGCCAACAAACGCGATTTCCTGGCGCTACGCGGCGCAGATAATCCGTGCCGGTGGTACCGGACCGTTACCCGCAAGCATGCACTGAGGTTTCCGTTACGCCGTCTTCAGGAGCGGAACAACTTCGGCGCCCGTTCGCAGGCCATCAAGTAAGTCAGCCCAAACTTGCATCATTCGTCGCCGCTCAGCTAAATACTCCGCGCGGTGATACGCGGCGCGAACCTTGTTCCGCTCGGCGTGTGCGAGCTGTCGCTCGATAACATCGGGCGCGAAGTGGCCCGACTCGTTCAAAATAGTGCTGGCTGTCGCGCGAAAGCCGTGGCCGACAACGCGCCCCTTGTAACCAAGCACCTCGATCGCTTTATTGAGCGTGTTCTCGCTTATGTAAGGCACGCGGCTATGTCCCCCAGGAAACAAGCATGCCGCGTGGCCAGTCAGACTTTGCAGTTCTTTAAGCAGCGCAACCGTCTGGAGAGACAGAGGAACGATGTGTTCGACGCGGGCCTTCATTCGTTCCGCGGGAACGCGCCACTCAGCGCCTTCGAGATCGAATTCAGTCCAGCGCGCTGCCCGGAGCTCGCCGGGCCGAACGAAGGTCAGCAGAAGTATCTGTAGAGCGAGTCGCGTCTCAGGGCGCCCCGGGTACTCAAGCAGCTCCCGAAGGAAGGCACCCACTTCCTCGCGGCGCAGCGCAGGGTAGTGTTTAGTCTGCCCAACTTTGAGAGCACCTTTGAGTACGCTGGCCGGATCATCGGTCGCACGGCCGGTCGCGATTGCGTAGCGGAACACCTCCCCCGCCCAGCGACGGGCCCGCGCTGCTACCTCCAAGGCGCCCCGCGCCTCGATGGGGCGAAGAGCGCCCAGGAGCATTGGCGCGGTAATAGAGGTGATAGGTAGCGCGCCAATTCTCGGGAACAGATTGTTCCCCAGAATGGCTCCCACCTTTTCGGCGTAGCTCGGCGCCCACTTGTCGCCACGGTTCGCCATCCACTCCCTGGCCACGCCTTCAAAAGTCACAGCCGCGCTTTCGACGGCTCGTGCCTTGGTCGCCTTGCGCTCGGTGCCCGGGTCGTTCCCAGCTTTGAGGAGCACCCGGGCCTCCAAGGTCAACTCGCGCGCCTGCGCGAGCGTGACCTCGGGGTACACGCCGAGAGCCAGCTGCTTTTCCTTTCCGGCATGGCGGTATTTCAGACGCCAGTACTTGGATCCGTTGGGATGGACCAGCAAGGACAGGCCCTTCTCGTCCGCTAGCTTGTAGGCTTTTTCGCCACTTTTGGCGGTGCGGGCTCTAACGTCGGTCAGCGACATATTTGTCCCCCCAGGCGGGATTTATATGCCCCCATTTGTACCCCTGTGCCCCCAGGATGTCAAAGGACGGCCTGTGAGCTCCCCGGACGATAATTCCAGAAATTCAGCGGGTTTCAGGTCTTTTTTGGACGTTGCCGGACGGCTTCGGAAGGGGTAATGGTGCCGGAAAGAGGAATCGAACCCCCGACCTTCGCATTACGAATGCGCTGCTCTACCAACTGAGCTACTCCGGCGGATGAGATTTCGTGCTCGCGCTGCACTTATCCGGTGGGCTCAGGCAGCCCGGCGCGGAAGGGGCGCAATCATCGCAATGCGACACCTCGTCGTCAATCTGGAAGAATCAGCTCGGCAGCATCCAGGTCGACTCAGCGCTGGTTGCGCACTCGGATGACAATATCGACGCTGTCGGTGCGCGTGCCCGCCGGTGCATCGGGCAATTGGTCAATCACCACGTCGCCGGACGCGACATCCAGTAGCGTGCCATCGTCGATATTGAAGAAGTGGTGGTGGGACGAGGTATTGGAGTCGTAGAAGACCTTGGTCGCGTCGACCATCACCTCACGCACCAGTCCGCGCGCGGCGAACAACCCCAGGGTGTTGTAGACGGTGGCTTTGGACACCGGCGCATCGTTCTCCAACAAACGCGCCAGCACTTGGTCGGCCGATAGGTGTTGAGTGCGCTCAAGTAGCAGCGCCGCCACTTCGACACGCTGCGGCGTCGGCGAAATGCCCAAGCGCAGCAGGGTCGCCGGAATATCTTCGCGAGGTATGGGTGGCAGCAAGGCAGTACGAGTCATGGCGCGAAGTATACCCCTCATTTAGACCGTGTCTAGAATAAACAAGAATAGTTTTCATTTAGAAAACATTCGTCTCCAGACCCCGCCTGCGCCATGGAACGCGCTTGAGCGTGAAGCGGTTCACAGAACGCGGCGCGCATCGACCGCTCAAGGCCCCGATAGCGACGTTCATCGACAGCGGGGTGCAAAGCGCCGACCCGATGACGATACTGCCGCTATGAAAAGACAACGCGGCTTCAACATTATCGAGTTGATGGTCACCATCGCGGTCCTGGGCGTGCTGCTCGGCGTTGGTATACCCGGTGTCCAGAGTTACATCCAAAACAGTCGCCTGACCACGCAGATAAACAGCCTTTCGATTTCGCTGTCGCACGCCCGCAGTGAGGCGATCAAGCTCAATCAGCGCGTGGTGGTATGCGTCTCTACGAATGGCACGCAATGCGCCTCCCCAGGCAGCGGCACGCTGTGGAACAAGGGCTGGATCCTTTTTGTCGACCGCAACAGCGACAGCAATATCGACGCCGGTGCGCCCGGCACCGATGACTGCGCGGTAAACTCGAGCACCGATTGCGTCATCTCCGTACAGTCCGCTTTCCCCGACACTAATACCCTGACACCGGCTGCAAGCGTGGTCGACATCGTCGCCTATGTGGGCGACGGTTCGTCGCGCTGCAATACCGACGCCACCATCGCCACGCTAGAGACCTGTCCAAATGCCACCAGCTTTTTCACCCTGTGCGATTTCCGTGGCGCGTCCTACGCCAAGGCTGCGGCAGTCAGCACCACCGGGCGTGTCTCTTCCATTACTAAAAAGCCCAACGGGAGCGCGTTGACATGTCCGTAAAGCGCCACCAATCCGGTTTCACGCTGGTCGAAATCCTGATCGCGATCGTGATCTTCTCCATCGGTCTGCTCGGCATTGCCGGCTTGCAGGTTGCCGGCATGCGTTTCACCCACGGCTCGCAGTTGCGCTCGATTGCGGTCGCCCAGGCCGAAACCATGGCCGACCTCATGCGCGCCAACGAATTCGGCGTGCAGGCCGGGTTCTACAACGTTAAGACCGCCATGCCGACCAACGCCAACCCCGACTGTGCTGCCGCCGTGTGTACTGCGCAAGAGCGCGCGACCTACGATCTGAAAGCCTGGAACACCACCACCCAAGGCGCGCCCTTGCAATCCAACCAGGATGTCTTACCACAGGCGGATGGCATCGTGTGTCGCGATGCGACACCCAATGACGGCACATCGGGTGCGTGGGCGTGCGACAACACCGGCAATGTTTACGCCATCAAAATCGAATGGCAGGAACGCACCATCGGAGGTGATGACGTCGGCAAGCGCGGCAACACCGACACCAATGTCCAGACCCAGCGCTTTGTCATGACCGTCGTGCCCGGCATCGACACCGTCAACTAATCCGGACAAAACGGACATCAATCATGAGTAACGCTCGCGTCCACGGTCAGCACGGTTTCACGCTCGTCGAGGTAATGGTGTCGATCACCGTCGGTCTGATTCTGCTGTCGGGCGTCCTCAGCATTTTTATCAGCAACAAGACCGCCTACCGTTTGCAGGAAAGCACCAATGTGCTCGACGAAAATGCCCGCTTCGCCTTGAATCAGATTCAATACCATCTGCGCATGGGTGATCATTGGGGCGGTGTCGAAGCCGATAACATAGACGTTGACGCTCCCCTCGCTGCGCTCGCTATCACCAACACCTGTACCGAGTCCAAGGTCATTTCGACCACCGGTTTTTACGCTCTCGAAGGCGCGGCTACCTCGCCATTGAACTGCATACCAAACGCCGATTACCAACCAAACACCGATGTCCTGATCGTGCGCTATGCCGAGCCCGAACGCGTCATCTCCGCTGCGGTGCAAAGCACTGATGTCTATCTTCGTGCCAAGATCGGCGCCGCTGGACGCCTGTTCAAAGGCAATGCACTCACATCGTTGCCGAGCGATATGTACGAGTCTCCCGATCCTGATTACGAAGCGAATTATCACTACATGACAGTGATTTATTTCATCCGTAAGTGTGCTTCTCAGGACCGCGGTACGGCTAACGTATGCGATGCGGCCGACGACACCACCCCGACCCTCGCGCGCCTGGTATTGAAGGGCACCGTGCTGGTTCAGGAAGATGTGGTGGCTGGTGTCGAGCAATTGCAGGCCCGCTATGGAAAATTGACCGACGGCAATCCGCCGACAACCCAGTACTACAACGCCACTACTATTAGTGCCAATAACGACTGGCCGCTGGTGGTCAACGTGCAGGTCTCTCTGGTGTTGCGCGGCGCCGAATTCGATGTCACCCACGCCGACGAGCGCAGCTTCGACCTCTACGGTGGCTACACCTTCGATCCGGCCAATGCTGACCAACACTTCGGTCGTAAACAGTTTAATTTCGCGGTTCAGATCCGCAATATGACGCGAGGATAAGCCATGACTCGCCCCACTCCAGTTCGCCACAGCGCTCAGCAGCGCGGAATCGCCCTGGTCATTACCCTGGTGCTGCTATTGGTCATGACTATGATCGCGGTGGTCGCCATGCGCTCCACCACGGTCGATCTCAAGATGACTACCAATACCGTGCTGCAGCGTCGCGCCTTTCAGAGCTCCGAAGGCGCCCGCACTGCGATTCGTCGCGTCATCGCCTCGCACATGTATAACGGTGGCTGGCCACCAGACCTCGGCGGCGTCGCCTACGCTAACTACACCATTCCAACCGAAGTCGGCATAGTCGCTCCACAAGCGCACTTCGATACCGATATCAACGGCAAACTCGCCGACATCGGCCCGCCCACCTTCAGCCGCGATCCGGACATTCGCTACCGGCATGACGTCAACGCCGATGACGCCGCCGATAACACCGATATGTTCGCCGACATCTGGGTGACCTTTCTCGGCACGCGCATCTGCGCGGGCTGCAGTGCCCAGACCAATGCCAGTACCACCGGCAACAGCGCCGCTACCGGTGGCTCCCATTCTTTCCTGGATATACGCGCTCGCGGGCTCGCGCCCGGTAACGCTCAGCTGCTCACCGGCGCGGAATTTCGCGCACTGGTGAAATAACGCGCGCCCCGTCGTAATGAGGATGATGACCATGAATGATGCACGGATGAGCTTGACCAAACGTTTCAAGCAGCTTGCCCACGGCCTCGTCCTGAGCCTGGCCTTTCTACCTGCGATAATGTCAGTGGAGGTACACGCAGCGCAGCTGTCCGGCGCGCTGATGGCCAATTATGCCGCCAATCCCATCTCAACCGTCGCGCAGGTCACCCCGCTGGTAATGCTGTCGATGTCGCGAGACCACCAATACTTCTTCAAGGCCTATAACGATTTCTCCGATGTCGACTCCGATGGTGTGGTCGAAACCACCTACGACGACACCTTCGAGTATTACGGCTACTTCCATTCGCGCCTGTGTTACAACTACGTCGATGCCAATCAACGTTTTGAACCGACCGGTGCCACCGACGTAACAGTGGCAAGCCCCAATAAGCACTATTGCTTAAACGGCCAATCGGCCCGATTCAGCGGCAATTTTCTCAACTGGGCAACCATGACGCGCATGGATATCGTGCGCAAACTGCTCTACGGCGGTAAGCGATCGGTCGATACCGGCACAGCCACGGTATTGGAGCGGGCACATCTGCCGACCGACGCCCACAGCTTCACGAAATACTACAACCTGGCCGACCTGGAACAGCTCACGCCCTTCGACAACCAGCGCACCGATACCGCACACGGTGGCAATAACAATGGTTACGACGATGCCGGCGAAGGCATCACTATCTGCAATTCTTCCGTCGACAATTCCAATGCGGTGTCGCAGAACTCAACTGCGCCGCCGACCATGCGCATTGTGTTCGGCAATCGTCAACTATGGGCCGCCAACGAACGCTGGCAGTGCACCTGGGAAAATGAGCACGGCGACAACAATAATTCCAATAATTCCACGGAGTCGGGCATGGATTCGGTGTCCAGCGACCCGCCCGACAATCTCCGGCTACTGACGGCAGCTAACAGCCCGGAACGCCTCGTGCGTGTGGTGGTCTGCAACCCGACCTATTTCGACGCCACCCAGAACCTCGAGAATTGCCAGATCTATCCGGGCGGCAATCGCAAGCCGACCGGTTTGCTGCAGCGCTACGGCGAGTCGGGCTTGATCAAATTCGGTCTGGTCACCGGCAGTTGGAGTAAGAACATCTCTGGCGGCGCCTTACGCAAGGCGGTCGGTGACCTGAGCGATGAAATCAATACCACCACCAATGGCACGTTCAAGACCACGCTACCCGCCACCGGCACCATTATCAACACCCTCAACATCATGCGCATGTGGGGTTATCAGAGCGCTCCGGCGGCCACTACCACCGGCAACATTGGCGTCTATTTCGGCAATAACCCGGGGCCCACCGACAGCTGCGGTTTTCAGCAGGCGACCATCACCGAAGGACAGTGCCGTTCCTGGGGTAATCCAATGTCGGAAATTTACCTTGAGACCCTGCGTTATTTCTCGCTCGGCACCGGCCGTGCGCCCACTGCCGCGTTCGATCCCGCCGATACCGGCACCTTTCCGACCATGACGGACATCGCCTGGTCGACAGACCCATTGAACGCCAGCAATGCCTGCGCCTCGCTCAATGTCATTGCCTTCAGCGCGAATGTGAATTCTTACGACAACGATCAGACTGCCGCCACCATCTTCGGCGGCGCTAACACCGCAGCGACCCTGACCAATACCGTCGGCAACGACGAGGGCATCACCGGCAACAGCTACTTCATCGGTCGTGCGGGCGCCAGCGTCGACGAGTTCTGTACGCAGAAGACCGTCGCCCAGTTGGGCAATGCCTTTGGTATCTGTCCCGAGGCACCGACAGAACTCGGCTCCTATCATATGGCTGGCATGGCCTGGTATGCCCATACCAACGATATGCGCGCCGATCTCCCCGACGAGCAGAAGATCAACACCTTCGGCGTGGCGCTGGCGACTGCGGTGCCGACTATCGAGATCCCGCTTGGTCCCGACGGCACGAAGAAAAAAGTGCGCATTCTTCCGGCCTATCGCCTGATCACCAATAATGGCGGTGGCACGCTGGTGGATTTCAAGGTCGTGCGCAAGCACACCGAGGTGGACCCCACCGACCGCGCCTCGGCGGGCTTGCCCAATACCACGCCCGACGGCGTTGCAGATATTTCCGCCACGGGTGTGCCATCGGTCAACTTCCCGATCGCAAAAAGCGGCACGGGTATCTTCCATGGTAAGTTTTACGTCAACTGGGAAGACTCCGAAGAAGGCGGCGACTTCGATCAGGACATGTGGGGCACGTTCGACTACATCGTGAACACCAATGTCAATCCGGTTAAGGTCACCATCACCACCAAGGCCGTCGCGCAGTCGACCGGTGGCGGCCAGTTGTTCGGCTTCATCGTCAGCGGCACGACGCAGGACGGTTTCCACGCCTACTCCGGTATCCAAGGCGGCAACTACGTCGATACCACCGGCGTACCGGGCTGCGCCAATTGCCGAGCACTCTCGGAAGTCGGCGGACAGCGCGGCGCACAGTCCTATACCTTCACTGTCAGCAACGCGACCACGGCCGACCTGCTCGAAAACCCGCTGTTCTACGCCGCCAAGTGGGGTGGCTTCCTGGATTCCGATGCCAACAAGAAGCCGAATCTCAAGAAAGAATGGGATGTTCGCGACTCCCATGGTCGCCAGACTGTGAACGGCGACGGCGTGCCGGATAACTACTTCTTCGTCTCCAATCCCGCTGCCCTTGAGGATGCCTTGACTGCGGTCTTCGACATCATCATTGAACG
>JANLSI010000524.1:0-2790 GCA_031362345.1 Pseudomonadota bacterium | reverse complement strand
TCGACGCCTATCTGGCCGCTATCCTGCGCGGCGACCGTCAGGGCGTGGTGGTCTTACTCGATAACCGCGCGGCCTGGCGCACACGTCTCGAAGCGCGCTTCGCGCACAGCATGCCGGATGTCGCGGCGCGCATACGCTTCGTGCCCGGTGTCAGTGCCCAGCACTTCAGCGCACTGCTGGCGGCGGCCGATGTGGTACTCGATACCCTGCACTTCAGCGGCGGTTATACCAGCTTTGAAACGATCTGGGCGCAGACGCCCTTCGTCACGCAACGCGGCGCCTATATGCGCGGCCGCGTCACGGCCGGGCTATGTGATCTACTCGGACTCGATGAATGCCTGGCCACGAATGCAGTCGACTACGCGGCGCGCGCAATGGCGCTGGCTGCTGATGGTCAGGTACGCGACCAAGTCATCGCCAAACTGGCCAAGCGCAAACACCAACTGCTGGCGCTCGATGACAGCGTATTGCCCGCCTTCAGCACTTTCTTCCAGCGCGCGCTGCGCGACGCCGAACACGCCCGCACCCGGGAGTCCGTCCGATGAAACCGCGCACCTTGTTCGTCAAGCCACCCGACCCCTTCCTCCAGGACGAATTCGTCTACCAACAATTGGCGCCGCATTACCTACAGGCCTGGCTGGAGGTGCACGATTATCCCTCGGCACTGTTGGTGCTCTACATTCGACCACGCGCCGATGGCAGCCGGCCCGCGCCGCAGCGACTGGCCGATTGCCACATGCTGCTGATTGAGAATGGCGAGCTAATCGTGGATCAGGCTTTCGATAGCAGCGTGTTCGCCGGCTTCGATTTGATAGCACAATCGGTGATGACGCCGCAGGCGGAATTCTCACGCTGGATCACCGCCACCGTGCGCCGCGAATATCCCCAGGCGCGCGTCATGATCGGCGACAGTCATGCCCGCTACTATCTCGAACAAGTGGTGGCGGAGCGCGGGCTCGAGGCCTGCGATTACGTCGTACCCCATGACGGCTGGCAGCCCTTGCTCGAGATCCTCAGCGCGGGCTTACCCGATCGTGGTCGCAGCCATGTCATGTCCCATCAGCATGACCTGACGGCAATCACCATGGCGCCGACTCGGCCGCTGGCCTTGATGGCACGCTACCGCTACGAGATCGCAGGCCTGCCGGCCTTTCACACCGTGACCGCGCTGGGCTGCCCCTTCACCTGTCATTTCTGCGAAGCCGGCGGTGAACGCACGCGCTATTTCCCCACCGCGATGATCGACAACGATCTGGCGACGATGGCCGCCGCCCATCGCGCGCTCGGCCGCGAACACTATGCGGTGATGTTCTTCGACGACGTCGGCCTGCTCAATCCGCGTCAGACCCGCGCGCTGGCGGAACGCGTCGCCAAGCACGGCTACAGCGCCTGGCGCGCCTTCACCCATGCCTATCTGATCGTGCGTCACGGCGAGAATCTGCTCGGCCCCTTTGCCGACACCGGCGGGCGGCGGGTCGGCATCGGTCTCGAAACCGGTTCCCAGCGTTCGCTCGACATGATCAACAAACGCAATGGCAAACGGCAAAAAGTCGAGGAGCACTACGCGGCGGTGCGCATCGCCAACCGGCTCGGCATCGCGGTCGATGGCTTCACGATGATCTATCCGTGGGAAGACGAGGACGACCTGCACGCTACCGATGAACTGGTGGAGTTCATCGTCAGCAATCCCGTCATAGGCGAGGATCACCTCGGTCGTCCGCTCAAGAATTCGGTGGACTCGACCATCATGGTGCCCTACCAGGGCACGCAATTTAACCTGATGTTGAAAGCCGGCGCCGTGCCGGGTGTGACGCTAGCCAAGGAAGACGCGCAACGCTCGCTCTACTACAAGGGCGTCGATGCCTCGTCGGGCTGGGTCTATGACGCGACGGTATTGCCGCGCGAGCGGTATCTGCAAGCGCAGAGCTATCGCAATTCGTTGCGACCGGCGTATCGGTGATCGTCGGCACTTACACCTCACCCTAGCCCTACCCGAGGGGAGAGGGCAGGGGTGAGGGGAAGAGCCAACTCAGCCCGCGTACTGACCAATGATCTGCTTACCCAGCGCCATCATATGCACCTGGTCCGGACCGTCAGCCTGCCGACACCAGCGCGCATAACTCCAGGCTTCGGCCATGAAATAATCCGCCGTGAAACCACCAGCACCATGGATCTGCATGCAGCGGTCGATGACCGTCTGCGCCATCAAGGGCACCGTGATCTTGGCCGCCGCGATCATGTCGCGTGCGTCCTTGGCGCCGACTTCGTCCATCTTGCGCGCGGTCGCGAGTGTCAACAGGCGGGCCTGTTCAATCTCGCAGTAACACTTGGCAATGTCTTCGCGTATCGACTGGTGCTCCGACAGCTTCTTGCCAAAGGTGGTGCGCGTCACGGAACGTTTGCACGCAAATTCCAGCGCGCGCTGAGCGGCGCCGATCAAGCGCATGCAGTGGTGCACGCGACCGGGGCCGAGCCGACCCTGGGCGATTTCGAAACCTCGCCCTTCGCCGAGCAGGATGTTTGCCAGCGGTACGCGCACATTATCGAACACCACTTCGGCGTGGCCCTGGGGCGCATCGTCATAACCGAAGGTGGTGAGCGGCCGCACCAGTTTCACGCCGGGCGTGTCTTTCGGCACCAGCACCTGGCTCTGCTGGATGTGACGGTTGGGGTTGTCGGGGTCAGACTTGCCCATCACGATGATGATCTTGGTGCGCTCGTACATGGCATTGGTGATGAACCACTTGCGGCCGTTGATGACGTAGTGGTCGCCATCGCGCTTGATTGAGG
>JANLSI010000504.1:0-2279 GCA_031362345.1 Pseudomonadota bacterium | reverse complement strand
AGTTCACAGGCCTGGTTGTAGGCATCGATATCGAAGCCGCTACCGCTGTCAGTGACGACTATTTCAATGGTGTCATAGGCCGGTTGCGCCGTAATGACTATGCTCACCCAGCCCTCCTTGAGGCCCGCCAGACGGCGCGCGCGTTCGTCCATATAGGCTTCGAAGCCATTGCGCCCGGCCTTCAATTCCGACGCGAGCTTGAGCACGCCGTGGTCGAGCGCATTGACGAACAACTCGGTCAGGATGGTGAACAGTGCACTGCGCTGCACCTCGACGCCGGCCAGTTCGTGGACCTGATTCATGAGCAAGGGCACGGGGTCGATTTCCGCCAGGCGCGGGCCGTGCAAGCTCAGATTCACTTGCCAACCGTTGCACGCACTGGTCGCCGCTTGCGACACCTCGGGCCGGCCGTGACTGTGGGTGACGGTATTGGTGACCGCTTGGTCTGGGTCGGAACCAAACACCAGCAGATCAGGCATGCCGGTCGGAAATAGCGTGTTCAGTTTGCGATTGATGCTGCGCAGGATCTGCTCGGGCGCGTAGCCCTTGGTGGTCATCGCGCGAGAACCGCGGCAGTGGCTTCGTACATGCAAGGACTTGCTCGTTCGGCTTGGGTTCGCTGTACCGGGCTCCCGGATAAGATCCGTTTCGGCGGCCGCCGGATTGTGCCAAGGACCCTGGTCAAAATTATCTCGTCAACACCGAGGGTGCTCCTGAGTGGTTGCTGCAAGGCGCGTTTCGCCGGCAATATCGGGGCTATTGCCAAGAAATGCAACGCCGCAGAAGCCGCTCAGGAGCAGCCGAATGTAGAGATAATTTTGACTAGGGTCCTTAGCGGCGGTGGTCGGGGCTGGCTTAAGCGACGCGCACGGTAAAGGCAGCGCATTCGAGCTCAGACCGCATCAGGCGGTGAGTCCAATGGCCGAGTATCGTGGAACTTGCTGAAATCGACGTGCACGTGGCCGGGTCCGGTCTCCAACACCGTATCGACATAGGCGTGATACCAGCGGATCTCTTCGTGGTGATATAAATGACGAGCGCGTACTTCCTGTGCGAAGCCCTCGTCATGGCCACTGACGATATAAGCGAGACCCACATTGCGCCGCTCCATCTCGGCGGCGCTCATGCCATGCAGTGGACTCTCGGCGTCGATGACGTGAAGAATGAGCCACGACAGGACCAGGAGCGGATGGTCGTCGCGCACGAGCGCGGCACGATAGAGGCGTCGGCCCAGATTTTTACCGTCGACAATTTCATTGAGCAGCACCCAGCACTTTGCCTGCACGTCGCTCAACTCGTTGTGGCGCATATTGGCAACCCGCGTAGCGAGCGTGAGCTTGCCGTCGCGCAGCGTAATGATCGGGTGGTCCGCGAACAGCAGTTCAGCCTTGGGCCGCGTGAAGCGCGCGAAGGTCAAACCGGTCATGAAGGCGTAGCTCGCGATGCCAAATAAAATTTCACTCGATGCTACGAGATGGCCGTTGGCACTGCTCGGCTGAAAACCGCCAAAGCTGACGGTGCCGAAGACCTCGATGCTGAAGAAGATCAGATCGAACCAGGTGGGTTGCCGCTGCCCGATCACCGCCAGCGGGTCGAGGGCGTACAGGCTCGCGAAGAAAATATTGATCAGGATGAACAACACGCCGTAGCTCACCAGCAGGCGCGGCCAGGACATCGACATACAGAGATAGAAGATATCGCCGAAGCGGCGGCGTTCCATGCCGATGCCGGTCACACTGCTGTGACCGACCTGCAGGCGCAATGCACGCATGCGACGAGGACTTGAGGGCATGGAAGAGTCCGTAGTATATCGACAGCCGCCAGCCTGCCTCTTCGCCTGACCAGGCGCAAGCCAGCGCACAGCCCAGGTCCGGTGGCGGACGCTCAGCGTCTGCGCAGCAGCAGCGTGCCGAGCAGCAGGCCCGCCAGGGCCGCCAGCAAAGACGCGCCCATCACCGCCAGCTTGGCTTGCACCAGCAATGCCGCATCATGGAACGCGAGGTTGGCAATGAAGATAGCCATGGTGAAGCCGATGCCGGCCAGCACACCGATCACCAGCATACCGCGCCACTCGACTTCCGGTGGCAGGGCGCACAGGCGCGCGCCGACCGCGAGGCGCGCTGCGAGCAAAATACCCAGCGGCTTACCAAGCACCAAACCGCACATCACACCGAGGCCGAGCCCGGATGCCGTGCTTGCTTCACCACTCAACACCACGCCGGCATTGGCCAGCGCGAACAGCGGCATCACGCCATAGGCTACCCACGGGTGCAAGCTCG
>JANLSI010000490.1:0-2646 GCA_031362345.1 Pseudomonadota bacterium | reverse complement strand
CTGGGACGCGGCGCGAGCATCGCCGGCACCAGCACCACTACCGGCGACGGCGGCATGACCTTGGAAGAGCGCGAGCATTCCAAGATCCTGGTCTATCAAGTGCTGCCTTCGCGCTATGGCATGAACCCCGACGACCTGCGTCGCGCCGATGCCATCGAAGTGGTGGTCGGCCAGGGCGCCAAGCCCGGCGGCGGCGGCATATTGCTCGGCCAGAAGATTTCCGATCGCGTCGCCGGCATGCGTGATCTGCCGACTGGCATCGATCAGCGCAGCGCCTGCCGTCATCCCGATTGGACGGGTCCGGACGATCTCAAAATCAAGATTCAGGAGCTGCGCGAAATCACCGAGTGGGAAAAACCCATCTACATCAAGATTGGCGCGGCACGCACCTATTACGACACCGCACTGGCGGTCAAGGCCGGGGCCGATGTGATCGTGCTGGACGGCATGCAGGGTGGCACCGCCGCGACGCAAGATGTGTTCATCGAACACGTTGGCATACCCACCTTGCCGGCGCTACGTCAGGCTGTGGAAGCGCTGCAGGAACTCGACATGCATCGCAAGGTGCAGTTGATCGTCTCGGGTGGCATACGCAGCGGCGCGGATGTCGCCAAAGCGTTGGCGATGGGCGCCGATGCGGTCTCGATCGGCGTCGCGGCGCTGATCGCGCTGGGCGACAACAGCCCCGATCTGGAAGATGAGTACCATCGTCTCGGCAGCGCTGCCGGTTATTACGACGACAGGCACGAAGGCCGCGATACGAGCGGCATCTCGACCCAGGACGACGCCCTCGCGGCGCGCTTCGTTCCGGTGCTGGGCGGCCGCCGGCTCGCCAATTATTTGCGCGTGTTGACCCTCGAAACTCAAACCTTGGCGCGCGCCAACGGCAAGAGCCACGTGCACAATCTCGAACCCGAGGATCTGGTCGCGCTGACCATCGAGGCTGCCGCCATGGCCAAAGTACCCTTGGCTGGCACCGATTGGATACCGGGACACAGCAAGTTTTGAACGCAGCGCACTGCCGCGTCTAAGCGCAATCCAGCGTAGCTGAAAGATCCCCCATAAGGCAGACAAGCATGGCAACCGATCTGGCCCAAGTCGCGAAAACCAAAGGCATCAAATATTTTCTGATCAGCTTCGTCGATCTGTTCGGCGCGCTGCGCGCCAAGCTGGTGCCGGCCAGTGCCATCAAACAAATGCAGCGCGACGGTGCCGGCTTCGCCGGCTTTGCCGTATGGCTGGACATGACACCCGCCCACCCCGACATGTTCGGCCGGCCCGATCCCGACAGCTTGGTGCAACTGCCGTGGAATCGCGAGGTGGGCTGGCTGGCCGCCGATCTGTGGATGAATGGCGCCGAGGTCGAAGCCTCACCGCGAGTGGTGCTGAAACGCCAGATCGAACGCGCCGCCAAGCTCGGCTACCGCATGAAGACCGGCGTCGAGTGCGAATATTTTCTGACCAGCCCCGATGGTCGCAGTGTTTCCGACCCGGCCGACGATCAGCACAAACCCTGTTACGACCAGCAGGCCTTGATGCGCCGCTTCCCGGTCATCCGTGAAATCTGCGATGCCATGCAGGAGCTCGGCTGGGGGCCCTATCAAAACGATCACGAGGACGCCAACGGTCAGTTCGAAATGAACTGGGATTATGACGATGCGCTGGTCACCGCTGATCGCCATGTGTTCTTCAAAGCCATGGTCAAGACCGTCGCCGAAAACCACGGCTATCGGGCGACCTTCATGCCCAAGCCCTTCCCCCACCTGACCGGCAATGGCTGCCATGCCCATGTCTCGGTGTGGGACAAGACCGGCGCCAAGAACTTGTTCCTGAACGCGCGCGATGCGCTGGGACTTAGCCCACTCGCCTATCATTTTCTGGGCGGCATCATGCAGCACGCCACTTCGCTCTGCGCGCTGTTCAATCCCACGGTCAACAGCTACAAACGCATCAACGCGCCGGTCACCAATTCCGGCGCGACTTGGTCGCCCAATGCCGTGACCTATGCCGGCAATAACCGCACCCACATGATTCGCGTGCCCGCTGCCGGGCGCTTCGAGCTGCGGCTGCTCGATGGCTCGACCAATCCCTATCTGGCCCAGGCCGGCATCCTCGCCGCCGGACTGGATGGCATCGCCAACAAACGCGATCCGGGCGCGCCGCTGCATATCAACATGTACGAAGAAGGCCACACCATAAAATCGGCGAAGAAACTGCCAGCCACTTTGCTCGACGCGCTACGCCTGTTCGAGAAGAACAAGGAGATCGCGGCCCTGCTTGGCGAAGATTTCGTAGCGTCCTATATCAATCTCAAGATGGGTGAATGGCGCGAGTACACCGCGCATTTGAGCGAGTGGGAAAGAAAAAATACTTTGGATTGTTGATATTTCCTTGTAGGTGCGAATTCATTCGCACACTGAAATCGGAACTCCATGGCATGCGCTCTGGAACGAATGTCCGAATGAATTCGGACCTACAACGGATCGCCAGTTGAGCGACGACACACGATGTTCGATCTCCTGAAACTCGGCCTGCGTAGCGGTCGCTCGCCGCGCCAACTGCCCCCACCACGGCCGCTGAAACCGTCTTACGACGTGGTCATTATCGGCGGTGGCGGCCATGCCTGGCCTGCGCCTACTACCTGGC
>JANLSI010000489.1:0-1622 GCA_031362345.1 Pseudomonadota bacterium | reverse complement strand
CTGACCCAGCGCGGCATGTTCAGCTACACCGGGCTGTCGGCCGAACAGGTCGACCGGCTGCGCGACGAACACGCGGTTTACCTGGTGCGCTCCGGTCGCATGTGCGTGGCGGGGCTGAATTCGGGGAATGTGGAGGCGACGGCGGTGGCGATGGCGGGGGTGTTGGCGGGCTGAAACAGACTGCGATCATCCGATCAACAACCGTTCGGGCTGAGCCTGTCGAAGGCATGGCGCAGCACGTTAGCTGCAGATCACTCTTGGCACGCCCGACGCGTCGAGCATTTGGGATTGTGGTTCTCTGGCTTTTGCGGTGGCAGCAGTGATGCTTACTCACCGACGGGATCACCCGCGTCAAAAAGCGTCATGGCCGATGTCGCGCGAGCCGTGCAGGATTCTCTCGATACGCAGCCCTTTGCTCGCTTCCCGGTAAAAGATGAGATAGCGCCCGTGAGGCAACATGCGAATTCCCTCGCCCAGCTCGGGCCGGGAGGTGCCGATACCGGGCGCATCGCCCAGCGCATCGCACTTGTCTTCCAGTTCATCGACGAAGGTCAGCGCCCGCTTGGGGTGGTCCTGCGCGATGAATGTCGCGATATCCATCAGGTCCGCTTCGGACGCTGGTGAAAATGTAACTTTCACCGCTCGCCCGAGCCAGCACGGGCTTGGGCGATGCGCTTGCGTACCGCTGCAAAAACCGCTTTCGCCGGAACGCCTGCGCCGCTGTCAGCGCCGCGCTGCATGTCGCTGCGCAGCGCGTCCAGCTTCACGGCGCGCAATTTCTCCCGATCTTCGAGCGCCCGCAGCCCGTCACGCACAACCTCGCTGGCGCTTGCGTAGCGGCCTTGCTGAATCTGCTCTTTGATGAACGACTCGAAATGATCCCCGATGACATAGCTCGACGGCATGACACGACCCCTTGCAGATGATCTTAATTCGATGCACGCCACACTATCAAAGATTGATAGCTTTACCTAGAGCGTTCTGCCAGCACGGTTTTCTGCGCTTCGCTGCACGCTGTGCACGTCGATGCCCTCCGCATGACACGGCTAAGGGTTTTCCCTTACTATGACTTCCTCCGGTTCATCCCGTTTGGATTTCAGGAGAACACCATGCAAGTCGTCACCATGATCCCCGCCACCTTCCCGACGCGTGCCTCGCGCGGCGCGCGGGTCGCCGCCGAGTTGTTCGCAGGCCTCTGGAACACGGTCGCGCGCCAATTCACGCCGGCCGTCGCCGCGCCATTGACGCGTACCGAAGAGGCCGCCGAAGTCAGGTCGCTGGCGCAAAGCCTGCGCCTTAGCGACCCGCGTTTTGCGCAGGACCTGTTCGCTGCCGCCGACCGCCACGAGCGTGCAGACGGTTGACCCGGCGCGCTGCGGCGAGGCGCGTCAGATGCAGCGCCCGCCGTCCACTTCCATCGCCACGCCGGTGATCATCGACGCCTCGTCGCTGCACAGAAAACAGGCGGCGTTGCCGAGATCTTCCGGCGTCGAGAAGCGGCCGAGGGGAATCGTGCTGAGGAACTTGGCGCGCATCTCGGGCGTGTCTTCGCCCATGAAGGTTTTCAGCATCGGCGTTTCGCCGGCC
This sequence comes from Pseudomonadota bacterium, assembly GCA_031362345.1. Classification (GTDB taxonomy): domain Bacteria; phylum Pseudomonadota; class Gammaproteobacteria; genus JADJYF01. The sequence goes on along the minus strand of JANLSI010000489.1, from coordinate 35 downwards.
ACCGGGTTCAGCGCCACCACGCGCACGCCGAACGG
>JANLSI010000471.1:0-3196 GCA_031362345.1 Pseudomonadota bacterium | reverse complement strand
GTGATCCGCTCGGCGTCACGGCAAAAATACCGTAGGTCTGCTTTTGCAGTTTGTAGACCCAGCCGGTCAATACTGGCTGGCCGACCAGATAGACATCGTGATTAGCGTCACGGGCCTTTTCGATCAGGTCCTGGGCATAGGTGAAGGACTTACCGTAGTCGAGGGTGTCGAGGAACCCTGCATTGATGAGGGTGGCGGTCTCGTCGCGTGAGATGAAGAAGGCCTGGGCGTTGATCGAAACCGCGACCCGGCGCTTAAACTCCTGCATTTCGGCCGGCGTGGCCGGCGCATGGTCGTCCATCAGAGGCATGCTGTCGATGCCTTGGCTGGTGGCTTCGGCGTAGCGCAGCTTCTCGGTCGAAATGGAGATGATCTGGTCGTGGTCGACGCCTGGCGCGAGATCAATATCACGCGTCATCTTCCACACTTTTGCCAGCGTCTCGGGATTATAGATATCGCCGCCATCCTTGCGCTTGATCATGATGGCCATAGTCATCGGATTGCCGAAATTCCTATGGGCGTAATAGATCTGTACAAACGGATCGTCGCGCGGCAGGAGATCGTTGAAGACAGTCCTGATTTGGACCCGCGGGAAGCCTGCCATGAAGGCCAGCGTAATGAGGATGAAGGCGATACCGACTACACCGCGGCGCTGCATGATCCAATAGGCAAGGCGGAAATTCATGCGTGCTCCCTGGAGATCTTGCTGTGTTGGCGAAAGCCGGGACAGCTTCGCTGGCCGCACGATAGCCTGTCTGCCGGCATATGATGACGTGACATGGCCGACAGTCAACCCAAGCTCCGTCGATTCGCCCTGGCGCGGGCATCCGCGCGCAGCTTGATCGCACCTCTGCTGCTCGTTCTCCTGGCCTGCCCGGCGAGCGCTTATGCGCTCGAACTGCGCATGCTGATGGCCTGGAGCGAGACCTATCCCGGCGTAGCGGAGATGGCCGAACGTTTCGCGCACAGAGTCGACGAAGCCTCGGGCGGCGAAGTTACGTTCGCGCTGACCGGCCCCGACAGCATTCCCGCGTTCGAACAATTGCTGCCAGTCTCGCTTGGTATCTTCGACCTGCTCTTCACCCACGGCAGCTTTCATCTCGAGACCACCGGCATCGGCATCGCGCTCGATGCCATCAATACCGATCCCGACACGCTGCGCAGCAGCGGCCTGTGGGACGCGGTCGATCAGGCCTACCAGAAGCACGGTCTCAAACTGCTGGCGATACCGGTCGCTTCGTCCGGCTATCAAGTCTTCCTGCGCGAGCCAGTGACCCAGAGTTGCACGCTGGGCGGACGCAGTATTCGCGCCGCCCCGAGCTATCGGCGCCTGTTGGAAGGTTTAGGTGCACGCACGGTCTCGCTGCCGATCGGCGCGGTACACGATGCGCTCGGCAACAAGACTCTCGATGGTGTTGCCTGGTCAACCATCGGCACCCTGAATTTCAAATGGTACGAGGTCAATCGCTATCTGATGCGGCCGACTTTCGGCGTCACCAGCCATCTGCTGCTCATGAATCTCGAAACCTGGCAGAGCCTGCCGCTCGATCTGCAACGTCTACTGCTCGAAGAGGGGTCTAAACTTGAGCACAAGGCGGTAACGCGTTTCAAGAAAGCCGCTGCAGCCGAGATGAATGATCTGAACGTGACCGGTATGCAGATCACTTCTTTGTGCCGCAAGGGTGCGCGACGCATGAAGCGCGATTGGGCGGAGGGCGTGTGGCAACTGGCCATCGCCCAATCCGGCGACGAAGCACGTGCACTGCACGACCTGGCGCGCAAAGCCGGCGTCACGCCCAGAAGTGCGCAAGACAGCGACACGGCCGACGCCGCCGAAACACCCGATGTTGCCGCGCCGGTGCCGCAACCGGCGCGTGCCACGCCGTGAACCATCACAAGGGATCTTGGTTCAGTACGGCGAGGAATTCGGCGCCGTAGCGTTGCAGCTTGGCCTGACCGACGCCGATGATGGTCAGCATCGCGCTCAAGCTAGCGGGCCGGCGGCTCGCCATTTCGCGCAACGTACGATCGTGGAACACTACGTAGGGCGGCACACCGTCCTCATCGGCCAGCCGTTTGCGACAAGTGCGCAGCCGTTCCCACATTGCCTCATCGACGTCCGCCAGCGGTACTTGTGTAGTGGCGGTCTTGCGTTTCGGCGGTCGCGCGAGCGCGATGTCTTCGCGCAAGAACAAACGTGTCTCGCCACGCAACAAGGCGCGCGCGTCGGCTTCAAGCTTAAGCGCGCCATAGCGTTCAACATCGGCGCTCAGCACGCCGCGCACCATCAATTGTCGTAACACCGATCGCCAGTGCTGCACGTTGTGCGCACTGCCGATGCCGAAGGTACTGAGTGTCGCGTGCTGATACTGGCGCACCTTTTCGTTATCGACACCGCGCAAGACGTCGATGACATGGGCCGCGCCGAAACGCTGGCCGGTGCGATAGACACACGACAGCAACTTCTGCGCATCCTCAGTGGCGTTCCAGGTGGCCGGCGGCTCCAGGCAGTTGTCGCAATTGCCGCAAGGCTCGCTGTGGTTCTCGCCGAAATACTCCAGCAACGGCTGGCGCCGGCAGGTGGTGGCCTCGCACCAGCCGAGTAAGGCGTCGAGCTTGTGCCGTTCGACACGCTTGTGCTCTTCATTGGACGGCGACTCGTCGACCATCTGCCGCAGCCGCACGACGTCCTGTAATCCGTACACCATCCAGGCCTCGGCCGGTTCGCCGTCACGCCCGGCGCGACCGGTCTCCTGGTAGTAGGATTCGACGCTCTTCGGCAGATCGAAATGCGCGACAAAACGCACGTCAGGCTTGTCGATGCCCATGCCGAAAGCGATGGTCGCGACCATGATCAAGCCGTCTTCGCGCAGAAAGCGCGTCTGGTTGTCGGCCCGCGTGCGCTGCTCAAGACCGGCGTGATAGGGCAGCGCCTTAAACCCGGCCACGCACAAAGCCTCGGCGGTTTCCTCGACCTTGCGTCGCGTCATGCAGTAGACGATGCCGGCCTGGCCACGGAACTGGGCGAGAAAGGTCTCCAGTTGCGTGCGCGCATTAGCACGCGCGCGCACCGTATAGCGGATATTCGGCCGGTCGAAGCCACCGACGAACCATTTGGGCTTGCTGAGCGCGAGGCGTGCGGCAATATCGACGCGGGTGCGTTCGTCGGCAGTGGCGGTCAGCGCCATACGCGGCA
>JANLSI010000454.1:0-2094 GCA_031362345.1 Pseudomonadota bacterium | reverse complement strand
CATCGCTTTCTGTCAGGTTGTCGCGCACATGCCGGCCGAGGACATGGACTTTCTGCAGCAGGTCTTTACCGATGCCATCACCGGGCCGCTGGAAATGCGCGGCGTGAACTGGGTGAAAGGCCAGGACTATCTGGCGGCGCTGCTCGAACGGCGCAAGCATGAGCCACGTCAGGACGACATCGTCGATGCGGTGCTGCATTTCGTGTTTCCCGATGGGCGGCCCTACACCGACAGCGAACGCGCCGGATCGCTGGCACAAATCGTGGCGGCCGGCGCCACCACGACGGGTGCGGTGATCGCTGGTGCGCTGTATCACCTCGCGACGCACGTTGAAGACCGTCGCCGACTGCAAGCCGATCACACGCTCATCCCGCGCGCGGTCGAAGAATTCCTACGCGTCTACGTGTCGGCGCCGAACAATGGCCGGCGTGTCATGCGCGATGTCGACATTGCCGGCACCCAGTTGCGCGGACCACACGATGGCGAGCAGGGCGACTACATCATCTACAACCTCGGCGGCGCGAATCGCGATCCGAGCATGTTCAAATGTCCCGGCGCGACCGATATCACACGCACGCCAAACCGCCACCTGAGCTTTGCCGCCGGCACCCATCGTTGTTTCGGCCTGCATCTTGCGCGGCTCAATCTGCGCATCGCGATCGAGGTCTTCATCACGCGTATCAAAGACTTCAGCCTCGCACCTGGCTTTGCGCCGCGTTACCTGGGTGGCATCACACGCAGCTTGCGCGAGCTGCCGCTCGAATTCGACCTGCGGAGCCAGCCCCGGTAGTGAGAGCTGCATGGCCGTCGTCGATAAGCAATTCACCAGCCTCGGCGTCGACGGTGCCGGCCGAGGTCTTTTTATCGGCGCTTATTCGGGGTTCGGTCGCAATGTTCTAATATGCCGCCCGGTAGACCTGCTCATCGGGCGCGAGCTCGGGTGATGCAGCTTCCGTATACTGCGGTGCCTGGCGCGGCCAAGGGACCAAAGACTGATCACGAAAGGAGCCGTCATGAAATACAAAATTTTAGTCACTTGTGCCTTGCTCACAGCCCTGACCGGCTGCGGTAAAGACCCGGCCTCAAGCGCATCGGACGCCGCGAACGCGATGAAGGACAGCGCGACGACGGCGGTTGAAGAAGCAAAAGATGCGGCTGCCACCGCCGTCGAAAAATCGACTGATGCCGCTGGCACCGCTGCGGAACACACAACCGACGCCGCTGCTGCGGCAGCCTCTACCGCTGTACAGGCGACTACTGATGCTGCTGCGGCAGCCACTACCGCCGTGGAAGCGACTACCGATGCAGCGGCCGCTGCAGCGAGCGCGGATGCCGCGACCCAAGCTGTGTCTGGTGCGGCCGGTGACGCAATGGCGCCAATGTCGCCCGCGCCCGCCAAGCCTTAGCGCATCGAAACAACGGCGCGATCGAGCCGCGAGGCCGATCGCGCAGAGCGCAGGATAGCGCGCGCCGCCGCGATGAAGTGCGCGAGTTTGCGGCCTTATTTGTGGTCCGAATACGCGCGAACCTCCGACCAGGTCGAATCCGAGGTGCCGTGCAATTGGAAATTCGTCCCGGAAAATCTCATGGGCTTGTACCGCGTCGGCGTCATTCAACGCACCTCGCTCGGGCCTATGGCTTGGCTCACGGGGAAGGTGCTGTGAAATTTGGATCGGTAGCGATTGACGATGCCGTTGGTGGCATTGCGGTTCACTCGGTCCGTCAACGTGCCCTGGTGCTGAAGAAGGGCGAGATCATCACGCTTGCGCATGTTGCGAGCTTGCGCGATGCCGGTATCGACGAAGTCGTGGTGGCTCAACTGGAAGTTGGCGACATCGACGAAGACGCCGCCGCCCAACGACTGGCATCAGCCTTTGCGGGTGCCAATATTCGTGTCCAGCGACCGTTCACCGGTCGCTGCAATTTGTTCGCGACATGCGCCGGTTTACTGCTGGTGGATACCGCCGCGCTTAACGCCGCGAATGAAGTGGACGAACGCTTGACCATAGCGACCCTGCCAGCGTGGCGACAGGTTGCCGCCGGTGAGATGGTTGCGACTGTCAAGGTGATTCCGTTCGCAGTCCCAGAGGATAA